>JANOUM010000053.1:0-3102 GCA_031416855.1 Rhodoferax sp.
GCCGGCGTTGTAGTGCCGATCACCGGCCCCCTGACCAGTCCCATTGTCGGAAGCGCCACGCTGACGCCAGCACAGGCCGCTGACCTCACGGCTGGCAAGTGGTATGTGAACCTGCATACTGCAGCCAACCCGAATGGCGAGGTACGCGGGCAGGTGGGGGTCCGACCGTGATGGCAAGGCCCTGTCAACAGGCGCATCGGCTCGCTGCCATCAGCGCCGTTCCAGCTATCGTGCCTGGTGGTGGTCCCGGGTCGCCATGCGCCGAACCTGGTTCCTCGGTAGCGGGCGAGGAAGAGCAAGAATGACCCGCAGTGCGTGCATCGTCGGAAAGGTCGAGTACCGGGAAGGCGATGGTGCCAACATCACGATCCGACCCGGGCCGTGCGGGGTGGAAGAGTCCGCCCTCGACGCCACCATCAGTTGGTCGGAGGGGGATTTTCGCGGCTCCGCGGCGATACCGATTGCCGACTACCGGCGTTATCTCGCGGGCAAGGCGCTTCGGATTGTCCAAACCAGGCCATCTTGACGACCCGGCGCAGCACGAAGGCAGTGCGATACACCCGGTGTTCTGACATTCAGCTTGTTATCCGGACGCCACGCAGGGGTCCAGCCAGGGTAAGCATCGCGATGCCGTGCAACGCCAACCCAATCGTCTGGATTCGGTCCGGCAGAAATGGCGGCGAACGCCGCAGAATGTAGGCCCAGTGTCGTATGCGGCAGGTAGCGGCCAATCATGCGGCGTCACGCCCCTGGGGGGCAATACCTTCCATGTGCACCATGTAGCTCGCGCGCGCCCGGCCCGGGAATCCAATCTGTCTTTGGGCCGTGACGACCGCCGGCCCGATGTGGGGAGTGGTGACCACTGGTCGGGACGCGCGCTCAGGTGCCTGCCTCGCGTGGTTACAGGTTCCCCCGATGTCGGCAGCGCCATTTGACGATAAAGTCAGCAGGGGGCAGTCAGTCAGTCTGCATGTTCCACCGCAATGTTTGTCCGGCAGTGTGCCGGCACGCGGATGATGCAGGCAACTTCGACAGCAGGCCCGCCCCGATTTGGAGTTGAAAAATTGCCGCACTGGTTGAAAACGCTGAAATTTCAAATTGTCGTGATGGCACTGCTCACGGGGGTGTTGTCTGCCCTTGCTGCCGGGCAACTGGTGCTGACAAGCACGCGCGCCAGTATCGAGCGCCAGTTGCTTCTGCGAGAGAGCAGTGAGGCCGAAAGCACAGCAACGCTCTTGGCAAGCAACCTGGACACGCTGCAATCCACTTTGAGCGCCGTTGCGCGCCAGGTCCCCCCGGCTTTGTGGCGAGATACGGCGGGCCTTTCGCGCTATTTGCAGGACAAGCCGGCGCTCAATGCCTTGTTCGACAGTGTCGTCGCGGTCAATACGGACGGTGACATGCTGGTACGCCTGGCCAAGGGCGTGCCGTCGAACGACCTGGTCAATGTTGCTGATCGCGCTTACTTTCGACGCGCCCTGAAAACGGACCAGCCCGTCGTGTCGGAGCCTTTGGCCGGCCGGGTCGACAGGACCCCCCTGGTGGCGATCGCCATGGCGGTTGCGGCATCCGACGGCAAGCCAATTGGCGTGCTCGTCGGCACGCTTGGCCTGGGTTCGGCGCGGCTTTTTCCAGCACTGGCCGGCACCGAGCCGCAGGACGGTGCCCGCAAGATCGTCATCGATCGAAATGGCATTTTGTTGTCACACCCCGACGTCAAACGCGTTTTGGGGCTGGCCCGTGAGGAACCTGTCGTGGCGGATTTTTTCGATCGCTGGCACGCCATCGGCAGCCCCATCAACACCGAGGGCACGGCGGTGTTCATGGCCGGCTACCTGGTGTCGTCGGCTGGCATTGCAGGTTCTGACTGGATGCTGCTGCGATTGATGCCTCAAGCCCTTGCCATGGAGCCGGTTGTTGCCGCGCAGCGGACTGCGTGGGTGTCGGCCATCGGTGTCGGCGCTGCGAGCGCATTGGTGGCAGGCGCAATGGCCTGGTTGCTGGTGCGCCCGATTTCGCGGCTGCGCGCGCGTGCGGCGTTGCTGCTGGCCAAGGGGGATGGCAATTCCGGCGACCCGTGGCCGGTGTTGCATGGTGAGCTGGGCGATCTGGCGCAGACCTTTCAGGCCGTGGACCATCAGCGGCAAAAGAAGCAACGCGAGACGGAGACGCTGTTGCTCAAACTGGAGGCCGTTCTGGACCATGCCGACGTGGGCATCGGCCTGACGCGCGACGGCCGATTTGAATTGGTGAGCAATCGGTTATGCAATATTTTTGGATGGGAGAAGAGCCAGCTGCTGGACCAGGCAACGCGTGTCATCTACCCGTCTGATGAGGCATTTTCGGCATTGGCGGCGCGCGCGAAGCCGGCGTTCATCGCGCACGGCGCATTCGATGGCGAACTGGAACTGGCTCGCAGGTCGGGCGAAATCTTCTGGGCGCACATGCGCGGCCACGCGGTAGTACCGGGAGACATGTCAAAAGGGACGATCTGGACCATCGAGGACGTCACCGAGGCGCGCGCGCAGCGCGAGCGCCTGACCTGGGCATCAAGCCACGACGGCCTCACGGGCCTTGCAAACAGGGCTGCGTTCGCGGAACTGCTGGAGCAGGAAACCCATCGTTCGCAGACACACCCTTTTTGCTTGCTGTGCATAGACCTTGACGGCTTCAAGCAGGTCAATGACACCGGTGGTCACGCTGCTGGCGACGCACTTCTGCGCGAAGTCGCGCACCGCTTGGAGTCCCAGGTCCGCAAGGCCGACACCGTGGCGCGTTTGGGGGGTGATGAGTTTGCCGTGCTGTTGGGCGAATGTCCTCTGGGCCAAGGGCGCCAGGTTGCCGAGAAGTTGCGCAATGCAGTCGATGAATACCGCCTTGTCTGGGCCGGGCAAGCGTTCGGGGTCAGCGCCAGCATCGGGCTGGTGCTGGTCGATGGTGCGTATTGCGATGCGGCAGAAGCGATGGCTGCCGCCGATGCGGCGTGTTACTCAGCCAAGAAAAGTGGCCGCAACCGGGTGGTAGTGGTTGAGCAGTGGGCAACCAGCCAGTTGATATCGGCACCTGCCTCGACCAGGGACACGGTAGGGGAGAGTTCGGGGC
>JANOUM010000054.1:0-4016 GCA_031416855.1 Rhodoferax sp.
CCTGGCCGGTGCGGCCGCCTACACGCGCAGCGTCCAGATATTGGGCATCGGGCGTGGCGGCAAGGAGCGCGACGAGACGCTCGAGATCCGCAGCCTGAACAACGCACTGGCTGGCCGCGCCCGCAAGGGCAAGGTAGCCGATCTGGGCTTCAAGCCGACCGGCACCGTGCGGGTGCTGTAGGCCTGTCAGATTTGGGTTTGGCCAGCCTGGGCTGGCGGTCGCGCCAGGAGGTGTTGGTGTGTCGCAACGGTGCAGGCCACCATCCGGCCTTCACGCCGAATTCCCCTAACAACTGTAGTACATTGAAAGTCAATGGGTACGCGCAGCGCGAATTCGCCCGGGCATCTGCTGCCCGCGTCGCCGCATTCTTGTGCTTGTGCATGTTGCCCCGCCTGTGCCCTGCGGTCCGTGGAGAATTTAAAAAATGCCTGAACGTGTTTCTTTCGTGGTCCGCACCCCGGCCCGCCGCCACAGTTTTCGTCCGGCTGTTTTGTGCATGGCATTGGCCAGTGCATTTGCAGCGCCGGTGCCCAGTCTGCAGGCGCAGACCTTGCCCGTGGGTGGCGTGGCGGTGCATGGGCAGGCGGCGATCAGCAGCCCGGCCGCGAACCAGTTGCGTGTGGTCACGCAAAATGGCGCCGGCACCAACCATTCGGCCATCAACTGGCAAAGCTTTTCGATCGCGCCGGGTGCTGGCACCAATTTTGTGCAGCCGACGGCCGGCAGCACCTCCATCAATCGGGTTGTCACCAACACCCCCTCTGCCATCTTCGGCACGCTGTCGTCCAACGGCCGCCTGGTGCTGGTGAACCAATCGGGCATCGCGGTGGGCGCTGGCGCGGTCATCGACACAGCTGGCTTCACGGCTTCGGCATTGCGCATGACCGATGCCGACGCACTGGCCGGGCGGCTGCGGTTTGGGGATGCAGGGGCCAGCATGGGTGGCGCCGGTGGCATCACGGTGGGCGGGCGCATCACGGCGCGCGACGGCGACGTCGTGCTGGTGGCGCCGAACATCGAGCTCGGCGGCAGCGCCCTGGTGCAGGCGCCCAATGGCAGCACCATCCTGGCGGCGGGCCAGCAGGTGGAGATCACCGGGCGCGGCCTGGAGGGCATCACGCTGCTGGTGCAGGCTCCGAGCGACCAGGTGCGCAACCTGGGTCGGCTGGAAGGCGATGCGGTGGGCATTTTTGCTGGCACGTTGCGCCACAGTGGCGAGATTCAGGCCACCAGTGCCACGGTCGAAGGTGGGCGGGTGCTGCTCAAGGCCGCAGGCGACGCCACTGTGGACGGCAGCGGCAGCATCGTGGCCAGCAGCGGCAACGGCACCCGGGGCGGCCAGGTCGACGTGCTGGGCCGGCATGTGGCGGTGCTGGGCCAGGCGCTGGTTGATGCCTCCGGTGTGCAGGCTGGCGGCCAATTGCGCATCGGCGGCGACTACCAGGGTGCAAACAGCGATATTCCCAATGCTAGCAGCACCCGGCTCGGGCCGGATGCCCGCCTGCGCGCCGACGCCACAGGCGTGGGGGACGGTGGCCGCATCATCGTCTGGTCGGACGACAGAACACAAGTCGATGGCCTGATCAGCGCACGGGCCGGCGCGCTCGGCGGCAAAGGTGGTTTTGTGGAAACCTCGGGCCGCCATGGCCTGTCGGTCACCCGGGCGCCCCAGATTGGTGCCGGTGGCACCTGGCTGCTGGACCCGACCAATCTGGAGATCGGCAGCGGCGCCCCGACGCTGGGTTATGACGGTTTTATCGATGTCGCCACCATCAGCATGTCATTGAGCGGCGGCACTTCGGTGTCGGCTCTTGCGGTCAACACAGTGGAGTTGACCGCCGGCCTCAGTGCCTTTGTGAGTGGCACGCCGACGCTGGACATCACCGGCGGGCTGGCTCTGATTCTGAACCCGGGTATTTCCATCGCCTTGACCGGTTCCCCAATCACCACCACGCTGACCGCCACTTCAGGCCTGATCACGCTGAACCCGGGGGCCAATGTCAACGTTGGCTCTGGTATTCTGCGCTTGCACGCTGCCAGCGGCGTGGTGCAGAGCGATGCCTCTGCGATAACCGCAGCCGGACTCGAAGTAACGGCCGGTGCCGCGGTAAACCTGGCTGGCACGGCCAATGCGGTGCAGACCCTGGCCGCTGTGATGACCGGTACTGGCCTGTTGACGTATGTAGGCGTGGGTAACCTCGCGGTCGGCACGGTTGCGGGGGTCACCGGCGTCACGGCTGCGAGCCCCTCGGCCGATCTCAGCCTGAGCATCAGCGGCGCGTTCAGTTCCTCGGCTCCGATAGCCGTTGGAGGCAACGTGGCGATCACGGCCAACGGCGGCATCGCGCTGGACGACGATCTGCTGGTGGGTGGCGCATTGAGCCTGACTTCGACCAACAACGATATCCAGCAGAACTTTTTGCGGCCGCCCCTGGTCGGCAAGATAGTGGCTGGTGGCGCGACAAGCATCAATGCTGGCACTGGCGACGTTTCCTTGCCTCATTCCGGCAACAACTTCAGCAGCATCAGTGTGTCGGGCGGCAACATCGCGGTATCGGACGACAACGCCTTGGTGGTGACATCGTTCACGCGTAATCTGGCCAATGCCAACCTGTCATTCTTTGCCAATGGCGGCGCCCTGACGCTGCCGGCCGGCGCCATCGATGTCGGCTCCGGCGCCTTGCAACTTCACAGTGCCGGTACCTTCACCACCCCGGGTATTCTGAATGCCGGGTTCTTCATGGAACTGGAGGGCGCACTGGGCCTGACGCTGGCGCACAGCGTCACGACCGGCGGCACCTTGCAGCTGCGCAACACCACCGGCGGCCTGAACGTGAATGCGCCTGTGTCGTCTACCGGTGCCATGACGGTGCAAGTGTTTGATCAGTCATCCGTGATGACAGTCAACAGCAACGTCTCCTCCAGCAGCACCATGAACGTGAATCTGGCCGGGCCGCTGGTGGTACAGGGTAGTGCTGGGCAGAGTGCTTCATTGAATGCGGCTGGCAACCAGACCATCGATGCCAAGTTTGTCGAGGTGCTGGCCATTGGGCCAAATGCTGCGTCGATCATCACCACCGCTGGTACGCAAGGCATCACAACGCGTGGGAAGAACCTTGCCGGCGCGGGCCTGGTGGTCACGACCACCGGTTCTGCCGACGCCTCGATTCGCAACAACGCAGCCTCAGGGCAGAACATCACGGTCATCGATGCCGACCTGATGCGGGTCAATTCGTCGACCACCGGCGGCACCGGTTTTGCATCGATCAGTACCAACGGCCCGCAGGCCGTGATGGTGCGGGGAACTGGCAACAATCTTCTGGTGGTCGGTGACGCAAGCGGCGCTGGCTCTAGCGGCATCTTCGGGCCGAACCAGACCATCACGGCTGGACAAGGCGTTGAGCTGGGCGGCATTCAGATCGTTGGCGGGACGACGGGTACCAAGCGCGCCTTTCTCACCAACACGGCGGGCGGAGGCAACCAGGTCATCGCCACCACCGGAACCTTGTCGGTGGTGGGGGGCTCGGCGTTGACGGGCACCAACGAAACTGATGCGTCCAGTGCCTTCATCTACAACGACGGCGTCAGCAATCAGACGGTCACGGCAAACGCCATCAATCTGCAGGGCGGTACCGGCGGAAGTTTTAATTCGGCCCTGCTCGGCGGCGAAGGCAGCCAGTTCATCACCGTCGGCGCGGGTGGCATATCACTCACCGGCGGCAGCGGCACCGGCATCCGCAATCTGGCCGGCATCAACCAGAAGGCCACGGCCGGCACTCAAAGCGTGACGGTCAACAACGGCGGCTCGATCATCCTGCAGGGCGGCTCGTCGTCTGGTATCGGTGTCCCGAACAATGGCAGCAGCTTTGCTGGCATAGAGTCCTCTGGTGTTTCCCAGACCATCACCTTCACTGCTGGTGGCGACGTGCGCCTCACCGGCGGCACGGTTGGAGCGGGCAACAATGCGTTGATCAACATGTACAACGGCACGCAGACGATCACCGGCGCAACCCTG
>JANOUM010000055.1:0-14451 GCA_031416855.1 Rhodoferax sp.
GCGCGGTCCTCGTCGTCGACGGCGCCCAACAGTCAAACTCCGTGCATTGCACTGCGGTGCGAGCGTGCTTGGGGCGGCCCGGCGCGGCGCTCATCAGGAACACCTCCGTGCTGCGCACTGCGGTGCGAGCGTGCTTGGGGCGGCCCGGCGCGGCGCTCATGGCGCGAATCCGGCGGCGGTGGGCCGTGCCTGCCAGCGTGGCAATCCGAGCCCGTCGCGCCAGGCATGGGCGATGGCATCGCGCCGGGCAAACCAGGCACCGGGATGCGCCGCCACGTGGGCCAGAAAGCGCTCCAGGCCGCCGATGCGCGCGGGGCGCCCCATGATGCGCAAATGCAGGCCGATCGACAGCATGCGCGGCTGGTCCGCCCCTTCACGGTACAGGCGGTCGAACGCGTCGATGCAATAGCGCGCGAAATCGTCCCCGAACACGAAACCACCATGGTTGTAAAAGCGCATGTCGTTGGTGTCGAACGCATAAGGCAGAACCACGTGCGGCTGGCCATGGCTTGAGACAAGGTAGGGCAGGTCGTCGTTGTAGGCGTTCGAGTCGTACAGGAATCCGCCATGCTCGACCAGCAGCCGGCGCGTTGCCGCCGACGGAGCGGAGCGGGTATGCCAGCCGACCGGGGGCGCGCCCGCCGCCGCCTCGATGGCTGCGACCGCCTGCACCATCTGGCGCCGCTCGGTTGCCTCGTCCATGTACACCTGGCGCTCCCAACGCCAGCCATGGCAGGAAACCTCATGCCCGTCGGCCACCGCCTCGCGGCCCAGCCAGGGCGAGATCGCCAGTGCGCGGCCGTTGGCGTTCAGTGTCGCCGCGACAGCGTATTGCCGCAGCAGCGCGCGGATGCGCGGCCATCCGGCACGGGTGCCGTATTCGTAGTGGCTCTCCATGCACAGGTCTCGCACTGCTTCAACCCGTTCGACCGCCTCGTAGATGAACTCGTTGGACTCGTCCCCCATGCCGATGGACAACTCCGCACCTTCCTCGACGTTGACAACGACCGACACCGCGAGCTGGTGTCCATGCGGCCACCGGATCGCCGGTGGCGCTTCGCGATAACCGGCGAAATCCCGGTCTGCCACCACCAGCCGAGCGCCCGCCATGGAGGCCTCAGCGACCACGGCCGGGCACCCGCGCGCGCACCACATCCATGAATCGTTGCGTCTTGTCGCTGTCCCAGCGCACGAGGTCGCTCAGCGCCGGACGCTCGCGCATCAGCGAGGTGGAGACGATCGCGCCATCCGCGACGTCCAGCGTTTGCGCGACGTTGTCCTGCGTGACGCTGCCCCCTACGAAAACCGGTCGCCGCACGCCTGCCGCTTTGGCCTTGCGCACGCGCTCGAGCGAATCGGCAAAGGTGGCGCCGGTCAGTATCAGCGCATCGGCGCCCAGACGCTCGGCCGCCTGGGCTGCTTCGTGCGGCGGCACATCGATCATCGGTACGCTCGTGCGGTCGAACACGTCGGCAAAAATAGCGATGTCGTCTCGGCGCAGGTCATGGCGGTAGCTGCGCGCCTCGACCGCCAAGGCCGACTTGGCACCCTCCATCGTCATCGCAGCACCGACGAAAACCTTCAGCCGCACGTAACTGGCGCCGGCCGCGTGGGCCACTGCCAGCGGCGCAACGGCATCGTGCGCCTGGATGATGATGCCCAGATCGATGGCCGGATAGGTGCGGCGCAACAGGCTGCCGAGCGCTGCCATCAGTGCCACGGTCGCCGGGCTCGCCGGCCCATTCTGGCGCGTCTGGTCCTGCAGCATCAGCGAGGGCACGCCGGCCTTGGCAAACACCGCCGCGTTGGCCAGCACGTAATCCTCCAGGTAGGCCAGCGAGGTCTGCCTTGCCACGGCGAGGTCGGGCAGGTGCAAAGCCGCAATGATGGTGCGGTCAACAGACGTCGAGGAAGGAATTTGTGGATGCGTCATGGGCATGGTTGGCGCAGGGCCTGGAGTTCTGAAAGACGGTGATCGGCTTGGGGCAGCGCGCAACGCTGTGCAAGAATTTTCCAGCGTTGGATGACCTGCTCGTGTTGCGCCGCGAACAGGCGGAACGGGCCGAAGGATTCGACCGCAAACGACGCCGACACCGTGCCGCACAGGGCGGCGCAGACAGGGTCGCCGGTTGCCGCCAGGCCGGCCAGGAAACCACCGCAAAACGCGTCCCCTGCGCCGGTGGGGTCAACTGCATCCACCGGGAGAACCGGTATCGAGACTGGTGCAGGGTGTGTGGCGTCAACCAGCATGGCGCCGGCAGCAGCCAGTTTGACGACGGCGACAGATGCACCCGCATTGCGCAGCCAAGCCAGGCCGTCGGCGTTCGACCTGCCAGGCACCATGACACGCAGCTCCTTCTCGCTTGGCAGGATCGCGTCGAGCAAGGGCAGCAGCCCGGCAAGCGCAGCGTCGGCGAATTCCGCGGCATTCGATCCTGGATCGAGCGTGATGCGGCGTCCCGGCTGGTGCAGTTCCTGCGCCATGGCCATTTGTGCGGCAGGGCTGTTCGGTGCCAGGTGAACACCGATGGCCCGACGGTACGCTGCCGGCACGTCGGTGATACGCACTGGGTGCAGGCGCCGGAATGCCGCATAGTCCAGTCCGGCGACTGGCCGCGTGCGCAAGTGGGTTTCGAATGCTGCCGCCTCGTCGGGTTGGAGGCGATTGCCGGCGTAGCCGAATGCTTCGAAAGTGCCCGGCTCGGCGTACAGGCGATCGGCACGGCTGCCGTCACTTCGGTAGAAGAACCACTCGGAGCAGGCAACGGTTTCGTCGCACACCGCGATCCCGGTGGTGTCGATGCCGGCGCCGCGCAGCGTGCCCAGCCATTGCGCCGGGTAATTGCGCGGCACCACCGCCACGATGCCCACCCGATCGAGCCACAAGCGGGCGCCCGCCGCTGAATACACCGCATTGCCGCCCAGCATGTCGCGCTGCACCAGGCCGGCGGCGCTGACGACGTTGTCGATGATCATGCCCCCGGCAGTGAACAGCCGCACCATGGTCAGGCCACCGGATATCCCAGGCCCAGAGCGTCACGTGCCTGCGCAAAATGGTAGGCAAACAGGTGCAGGGGAATGCTCGACACCAGCGCCGCCAACTCCGGTCGGATCGACGGAACCTGCACCGTGTGATTGACCCGGGAGGCGACTTCGGGCAGGTCCTGGGCCACCACAGCCACGGTCCAGCCGCCGACGGCCTGGCTGACCAGGGCCGTGTCGAGCGCCCGCCCATGGCTGGCTGCGTCGGTGACCACGAGGATCAGCGGGTCACCCGCCTTCTGCGAGCGGTAGTGGTGGTACTCCTCCAATGGCAGTGCCAGCGCATGAATCGGTGACAACTCCTTGATCTTGGCGGCACCAAAGGCCGCCGCGGCGTAGTTCGGCCCCAGCCCCGCGAACAGCAGCAGCCTCGCCGCGGCAACTTCGGACGCGATGGCCGCAATCTGTGCATCAAGCGCCTGCGCCAGCCCATCGACCAGTGACGGAACCGCTTCCAGCTCGGCGCCCAGGCCATGCGCGTGGGCGCCACCGGCGAACTCCTGCGCCAGACGTATCAGCAAGGCCATCGTCGCTGTGCTCGACTGTGTGGGCCAGCCCTTGCGCGATGCATGTACGACCAGGGCCGCGTCGGTCTCGGTCAGGACAGGGCTGCCAACAGTATTGGAGATGCCCAGCGTGAACGCGCCATTCCGTCGCGCGGCGCGCAATGCCGACAACACCGCTGGCGTGGAGCCACCTGAACTGATACCGACCACCAGCGTCTGCGCGTCGGCGACGGCAGCCCCGTAACACGCATAGTCCAGCGCCTGCACCGCACGCAGCGGCATGCGCGCCAGCGATTCCCACGCGTGGGCGACGCCGGCACCCACGTGCCAGGAGTCGCCACAGCCGGCCACGACCACTTGCCGGATGGAACGGGTGCGCAGCCGGTGTGCGATTTGCGTGATGGCGTCGGCCTCGGCGGCGAGTGTCGTGGAGATGGCAACACCCTGCACCATCATCTCCGAGCGCGTGCGCGCAACGCGGGCCAGTCGGTGGGGGTCGCCCGCGTTGTCGCGCGACGGCTCGGCTGTCAGGCCGCGCAGGCGCTCGGAATAATCGATCATGGCAGCTGCTTGCGTCGTGGGTTGGGAGTCAGCGCCCCAGGCGGTCGAGGCCCACCGTCTTGGCGATCAGCAACATCGCCAGAAACGACAGGCCGATCTCCAGCGAGGAGATGGCGGCGATCACTGGCGAACTTTCGAACTGCACCAGGTAATACAGTTCCACCGGCAACGGGCGGCCGCGCACGTCCGAGGTGAACAGGGCCACGGTGACGTTGTCGAACGCCTCGATGAAAGTGAAGGCACCGGCGGCCAGCAATGCCGGCCCCAGCTGTGGCAAGGTGACCCGCACGAATGTCTCAAGCGGGCCGGCCCCCAGATTTGCGCTGGCTTCGTCGAGCCGGGCGTCGAGCCCGGCCAAGCGGGCCATCGTGATGCGGATCACGAACGGGAGGCAGAACACCGACAGGCTGAGCACCAGCATCGCATTGGATGCCCGAAAAGACACATAGGCACCGAAAAACAGGCTGGCGATGCCAATCACCATGCCCGGCATCATCTGGGGCGACAACAGGAACGCGTTGACACCGGACTTGCCGCGAAAGCGGCCTCTCACGCTGGCGAACGCCGCGGGAACGCCGATAAGCAGGCAGATCAGCATCACCATCAACGCGGTGCGCAGACTGACGAAGACCGAATCCATCAGTTGCCGGTTGTCCAGGACGGCCTGGTACCAGCGCAGCGTGAAACCGGATGGCGGAAACGAGATGTAGGCACGCGGCTCGAACGAGATCGCTATGACGATCAGGCTGGGCGCCACCAGCAGCAGCACGGAGAAGGCTGTCACTGCGACCAGCGCAAGCTTCCCGATGCGATCGATGATGGGCGGGCGGCGACGGTGGGGGCTCATAAGGTAACCTCCGCGCGGTGCGCTGCGGTGCGAGCTTGCTTGGGGCGGCCCGGCGCGGCGCTCATCGGCGCACCTCGTTCCAGCGCGTGATTCGTGCCCCCAACCCGACAATCAGGAACACCATGGCGAAGCAGGTTCCCAGCAGCAGCGTTGCCAACACCGCGCCCCGGGTCCAGTCCAGCACCACGATGGTCTGTTCGTAGACCTGCACCGCCAAGGTCGAATAGCTGCCGCCGCCGAGCAGCTGCGGTACGATGAAATTGGTGTACGAGACGGCGAACACGAGCGCCAGGCCGGCGATGATGGCCGGCATGCTCATGGGTACCGTGACGCGAAAGAAGGTGCCGGTGCGGCTGGCACCGAGATTCAGCGAGGCTTCCTCCAGGCGCTTGTCGCGCTCCGACAGGACAGCCAGCAAGGGCAGGATCATGAACGGCAGATGGATTTGCGTCATGCCGATCAGCACCGCCAAGTCGGTGTTCAGAATGCGCAGCGGCTCGTCGATGATGCCGGTCGACAGTAGCGCCTGGTTGACGATGCCGCGTCGGCCTCCCAGTATCACCAGCCAGGCATAGGCGCGCACCAGTGCGCTGGTCAGCAGTGGCGAAACGATGGCCACCAGAAGTAAGGTACGCCATATGCCGCGCAGTTCGCCATAGACATACGCTACCGGGTAGGCGAGCACCAGTGTCAGCAAGGTTGACACGACGGCAACCCAGAAGCTTCGCCACATCAGGCGCCACACCAGGGGATCGTTCAAGGCGGCCAGCATGGGTTGCAGCGTGAAGCTGTCCTCGACGATGCGGCCACGTTCGATATTCACGAAGCCGAACAACAGCAAGGTGCCGATCGGCAGCACCATGAAGATCACGAGGTAGACGACCGCCGGCAGGACCGGCGCAAATCCACCACTTGTCAGGGGATGCAGCCAGCGACTGCGCGCTGCCGGCAAGCCGATTGTTTCAGTGCGCATGGGAGCGGGCGCCTGCCAACACCACGGCCGCCTGCGGGTCGCTGATCACTGCCCGCACAGCGGTCTGCGCAGGGATGGTTCCAAGGCCAAAGTGCCGCGGCACCACCGCGCGCAACGGCTCGGCCCACCCACAGCTGATCTCGTATTCGATGGTCGGCCCGATCGCAGTTGCGAAACTGATCGTGCCCGGCCAACCCGGCCCCGCCCCGGTCTCGATCAGGATGTTCTCGGGGCGCACCACCAATGTGGCCTCGCCGTCGGCGATGCCTGTCGCAATCGGCTGCGTGCCGGCAAAAAAGCCGTTCTCGCAACGGCCGGAAATAAGATTCGCACGCCCGATGAAATTGGCCACATAGGGCGTCCGTGGCCGATCGTAAATATCCAGCGGGGGGCCGAACTGCTCGATGGCACCCGCACCCATCACCGCAACGTTGTCCGAAAGGGTCATGGCCTCGAGCTGATCATGGGTCACGAATATCGACGTGATGCCGACGCGCTCGATCAACTTGCGCAATTCGATCTGCATCGTGTGGCGCAACTGGGCATCGAGCGCATTGAACGGCTCATCCAGCAGCAGCACCGAGGGCTCGAGCACCAGTGCGCGTGCGATTGCCACGCGTTGCTGCTGCCCGCCCGAGAGCTGGGCCGGAAACCGCGCTCCCAACGCGCCAAGATCCACCAGGTCGAGCGCATGCGCCAACTTGCGTGCGATCTCGTCCGCGGGACGGCGCCGTACCCTGAGACCGTAGGCCACATTGTTGGCGACGCTCAGGTGCGGGAACAGGGCGTAATTCTGAAACACATAACCGACCTGCCGCTGGTTCGGCGCCAACAGCGAGATGTCCCGCCCATCCACCCGCACACTTCCCGCGTCGGGTTCGACAAAGCCCGCGATGCACCGCAGCAAGGTCGTCTTGCCGCATCCCGATGGTCCAAGCAGCGTCAGGACCGTGCCCCTGGGCACGCTCAGGCTGCAGTCCGCCAGCACGGTTTGCTTGCCGAAACTCTTGGATACCCGGTCAACCACGAGATAACCCATGTGATCCTTGTTTGTGACGTTCATTGCAAATGCGCCAGCGGAGAGGTCACGAGTCCCAGTGCCGCTGGCCCGTGACAGGTCGTCGCCAAGGCACCGGTTGCGAGGGCAGCCCTTGCGGCGTCCAGAAAGTCGACTCCGCATGCCCATCGGGCCGCCAAGGCACCTACCGTTGCGTCACCCGCACCGGTCGGGTCCACCACCGTGGCTGGCGGCGCGGCGATGCGGACTGTCTCCGTTCCCCGGGCCGTCACCGCCACAGCTCCTCGCGCGCCCCGCTTGTGCAGGATGTGCACGCCATGGCACGCCAGGAAGGTCGCGGCAGCGTCGTCGTCGTACTGCGGCAGCAACAGGCGCGTTTCATCGAGGCTTGGCGCGAATACCGCGAGTTGGCCGATCAGTTGCAACAGCCGCTGCGGGTTGTCGGACACGAACGCCTCGCTGGTATCTGCAACCACCGGCACTCCGACTGCGGCCGCCTGCTGCAACAGTGCCGACAGGCTGTCGAGCGGCATCGGGCCGGCCACAACGGCGTCCATCTGCCCCAGGTCGTCGCCCACGACGGGTGCCAGCGCGCGTGTGCGCTCCCACCAAAGTTGTTCGCGAAAATGCGGCGACGCACGTCGGCCGTCGCCGTCATACCGCAACACCGTTGTACGGGTGGGGCCGGCGCGCCGTTGTACGCGCGACACGTCGATGCCCAATGCAGCCAATGCCTCCAGCCAGGTTTTCGGATAGTCGTCACCGATCAACGCATCGAGGGACACTGCGGCGCCTGCATGGCGCGCACCCAGCGCCGCGTACAACGCCGCGCCTCCAGGCAGCGGTTCCGATGCGGCGTCTCCAATCTGCAAGGTGTCGAGCGACAGGTACCCCACGACACGGATGCGCGCAGCACGCATCAGGCCCCCGTGCCCAGCAGCGAACGACGCGTCAGCATGCGGCTCACGCGAAAGCGCGTCGCGTCCGATTTCAGGTGGCTTCGGGTGTCCGGATCGAGCCCCGAGCGACGCGCCAGGCTGGCAGCCAGCAACTGCAGTGGTACGGCCGTCACCAGCGGTGCCAGCGCCAAGTCTCCCGCCAGCAGCGTGATGCGGTGCGTCGCCCGGGGCACCGGGCTGGCCTGGGTATCCACGGCCAGCGACACCACGCCGAGCTCGGTCAGGGCGGCACAGGCCTCGTCGGCGTATTCGGCCAAAGTGGCTTCGGCCGCGACCACCACCACCAAGTCGGTCGCCGGCATCGACCAATATTGGCTATGGGCGAAGTCCTCTAGGTCGGCGCTCCAGGCCGGGATGCGTGTCAGTTCAACCAGTTTAGCCGCGCCATAGGCGACCGTGCCTCGGTCGGCGCCGGCCGACAACAGCCGCACACCGCTGGGCACATCGATGTGGGGCAACACCTGGTCGCACAAAGGCAGGGTTGCCCGCAGCGCGCCCAGCACATGGTCGATGCGGGGTGCTTCCCGCCCACCAGCGGCACCCGCAGCCAGCGCCATCAGTGCCAGCAAAGTCGCCGAGTAACTGGCAGTGCCACAAAGAAATGGGGCGATGTCGTCGATCTCCAGCGACATGCGCGCCACCGCCAGCGCACCGAGCCTGCCGCCATCCGCGCTGTTGACCAGTGCAACCAGCGGCACCCCGGCTGCCTGGACCGCGCTTGCCGCCTCCACCGTGCGGTCGACATTGCCCGACATTGAAATTGCGATGACCCTGTCCGCCGCGGTCAGACGTTGCGCCGACAGCACCATGTCCAAGGCGCTGATAGGTCGCCAATCCAGGCCCAGGCTTTCGGCAAACGCCTGGCACGCGACCGCTGCGAAGAAACCGTCGCCGCAGCCCGTCACGTAGAGGCGACCACCTGCGCCCGGCCGCAAGCGCTGCAACCCGGTCGCCACGAATGCATCGCCACGCTCTGCCAAGGCCGTGAGCACGGCTGGCTGGCGGTCGATGTCCCGTCGCAGTGGCGAATCGTTGTGTGAAACCACCTGCAATGTCGTCAGCTCGCAAACAAGCGGTCAAATTGCTCGACGAGTTTGCCGCGAATCGGCGCTATCTTGGACCAGTCCACCGATTGCAGCCGCAACACTTCTGCCGGAGTCGATGGTGTGTACGCGCGTGCGGCCTCGGGAATAGCGATGCCCTTGACGGTCGGGCCGAAGAAATACGGCGCCCTGGCCGCCATGGACTGGTACTCGGCGGACAGCAATTCATTCATCCACTCATTGACCAGCTCGGGATGCCGCGTCTTGGTGATGGCCGACATGAACGAGATGATGGCCACCGGACCGGGGTCGGGCTGCACGAACTTGATCGGCAGACCTTTTTGTGCGGCACTAGCAGCGTCGTTGTTCCACAGCGGGGCAATCGCTATTTCTTCGCGCTCGAGCATTTGCAACAGCTGCGTCGGCGACCGACCCACCTGCGGCTTGAGCTCCTGCAGCTTGGCCCAACCGGCATCCAGATTGTCTTCGGAGCCACCAAACACCTTGGCGGCGATCACCAGCGCGCCCAACCCGAGGTTGGACGACGCGCGCGGGATCCCGACCTTGCCGCGGTACTCCGGCTTCCACATGTCGGTCCATGCCTTGGGCGGGGTCTTGACCAGTTTCTCGTTGTAGGCAATCCCGATCAATGAGTAACTCACGGGCACGCCATAACCCTGGCTTTTCTGGATGAACTCGGGAAACACGTTGCCGTAGTTCGGCAACAGTTTCGGATCGACCTTCTGGATATAGTTCTCGCGGATACCGATGAGATGGGGCGGCTCACCGTTGGGCATGGTGTCATACGGAGAGAATCCTTGCGCCGCCTTGATCTGGGCCACGACATCCTGGCTTTCGCTGGGCACAAGCTGAACTCGCAACCCGGGGTGGCGCGCCTCCATGCGCCGCGCGAGCCACTGGTGGGGCTCCTGCAACGCGCCGGCAAAACTCACGATCACCAGTTCGCGCGCCTGCTGGGCACGCGCCAGCATCGGCACTGCAGCACCCAGCGCGGCGCCAGCAGCACCCTTGATGAAACTGCGGCGTATGAAATGCTCAGCCATGCGAATTCTCCTGTGGATGGGGTTTACATTGCAAAAGTGCGATCGAAGCGCTCGACCAGTTGACCGCGTAGCGGCACGATCTTGGGCCAGTCGATGGTCTGCAGCGCGAGCACCTCTTCCGGCGTGGACGGCGTGAATGCGCGAGCTTCCGCTGGCACGCTGACGCCCTTCACCGTGGGGCCGAAGTAATAGGGCGCGCCCGCGGCGCGCGTCTGGTACGCCGGACTCAGGATGCCGTCGAGCCATTCGTCCACCAGGGCAGGGTGGCGGGTCTTGGAGATCGCCGAGAAGAACGAAATGATGGCGATCGCGCCGGGCCTGGGCTTGACGAATGCAATCGGCAGGCCCTTGCTGGCGGCAGCAGCCGTGTTGTTGTTCCAAAGCGGCGCCAGAGCGATTTCCTCGCGCTCGAGCATCTGGGTCAAACTCGCCGGCGAGCGCGCTGCCTTGGCATCGAGCGCTTTCAGGCGGTCCCAGCCGACATCCAGGTTGCTCTCAGAGCCACCGAACGTCTTGGCAGCTATCGCCAGCGTGGCCAGCCCGAGGTTGGACGAAGTGCGCGCGATCCCGACCTTGCCCTTGAATTCAGGCTTCCACAAATCGGCCCAGCTCAGCGGCGGCGACTTGACAAGCGTGGTGTTGTAGGCGATCCCGACCAGCGAATAGGTTGCCGGAACACCGTAGCCCTGACTCTTCTGGAGCAGTTCCGGGTACACCGCATCGAGGTTTTTCAAGGCGGACGCATTGCGCCGGCCGAGATACCCCTCGCTGATGCCAATCAGGTGTGGCGGTTCGTCGTTGGGTGCCGCGTCGTAGGGCGAGAAGCCCTGCGCCGCCTTGATCTGCGCGACCATGTCCTGGCTGTCCGAAGGAACCAGGCGGACCTTCAGGTTGGCATGTCGCGCCTCCATCTGGTCAGCCAACCAGCGGTGCGGCTCTGACAGGCGCCCGGGGTAGGTGATCAGCACCAGTTCGCGCGCCTCCTGGGCCCGAACGATGGACGGCAGCGTCAATGCACTGGTAGCCGAGCCGGCCATGATTTGAACGATTTTGCGTCTGGAAATCTGCGTCATGCCTGCTCTCGCTTGTGAGTTGGAAAAGACCGTGAATGTTAGAATGCTAACAACAATCTGCCACCATGACAACCACGCCGTGCTTTGCGGACTTCGCATAGCCAGAACGGCCCACTGGCACCCCGCGCCAACCACATCTATTGACCACTGTCACAGACAGATGCGGCATTGCAGCGATGCAAATTCCACGCCAGAAACAAAGCGCCTACCGCCCCCCGTAGCGCCCAGCAGCGGCCACAGTAGTGTTAGTTTCACACCAAATATTCACCCAGAACACAAAGGGCTGGCAGGATCGGGTGGACTGTTCGCGATGGTGCAGGGCGCAACATTGTGGCGTGCACACAGCCAAGTCACACCAACATCGCGCATCGCGCAATCGACCCGAAAACTGATCTGATGCCGCAGCAAGGAGCTACCGGGTGCCGTTTTCCGTGATCATGGCGTCGAATGCATCCACCTTGGCAAACAGAGCCGGTCGCAGTCGATTGAACTTGCTCTCGTCAAAAACCAGGTAGTTCTTTCGCGCCACGGCCATCGCCTGCTGCTTCATGATGGCCTCGTGCATGTACGAGCAAGTCACGCCACGTTTGATATCCACGCCACCGGCCGAAATGAACGCCTTGTGAACGCCATAACGCGACAGACCGTCGCCACCGCCGCCAAACACCCCGTCGACGCCGGCGAACGACGCTGATTCAGAATGGAATTGCCCACCGAGAAAAATCATCTGGACCTTCGGCTTCTTCGCCAGCCAGTTCGCCACGTTCAAGGAGTAACAGATCACCGTCAGTGGCAAATCGTTCGGAATCAGGCGCGCCAGGTTGTCCAGGGTGGTTCCACAGTCGATGAAGATTGTGTCGTCGGGTTGAACCAAGGCCAGCGCGTATTCACAGGCCTGCGCTTTTGACGTGGCGTTGCTGCCGGCCTCCTGCTGCAGATCGAATGCGGCGGGCCCGTCAGCAGACGCAGCCGGCAGTATGTAGCCGCCGTAATACGAGAACCGTTCAGCGTGTTCGGCCAGCATCCGGCGCACTGTCATTTCCGACACCCCGAGCAGCGTCACTGCGTCGCGCAGGCGCAACACGCCCTTCTGTGCCAGGCGCTTGTCGATCAGCGCCAGCCGGTCTTGCTTGCGTTTGCTAACTGTCATGCAATAACACTGGTTGGATTAACATCGAAATCTGTTTGAATTCTCTCAGAAGCGCAGGCATTGGCCGTATGGCCACGCTGTCGCTCCGCCGTGCGCTCCACGCCAAGCGCGCTGAAAACCTCGACCTGATTGCCAGCCACGATGTCAAAAAAACTGGTCTCCGGCACCTTTGTCCTGCAAGGTTTTCAAGCCGACGATTCGCCGACGATTCACACTGACGCGGCGGTGCTGGTCGAGGGTGCACGCATCAGCGCGATTGGCCCGATCGAAGCGCTGGCCCGGCAGCATCCCGACGCCGAACATGCCGGAGGCCCCGGTTTTGTCGTGGCGCCCGGTTTCGTGAATGCGCACCACCATGTCGGGCTCACGCCGCTGCAGTTGGGCTCGCAAGACCACCCGCTCGAACTGTGGTTCGCGAGCCGCTTGGCGCTGCGTGACGTCGACCTCCATACAGACACCCTGTATTCCGCCTTCGAGATGATCGCCAGCGGCGTCACCACGGTGCAGCACCTGCATAGCCGTGCACCGGGAGGCCTGCCGGACATCCTGGCAGCCGCCGACAAGGTGATGTCTGCCTACCGGGCGATCGGTATGCGCGCATCCTATTCCATGGCATTGCGCGACCAGAACCGCCTTGTCTACGAAGCCGATCAGGATTTCGTCGCCAGGCTGCCAACGGGCTTGCGTCCAGCGATGACAGCGTACTTCGGCAAGTTCACGACGCCGCTGGCCGATCAGGTATCGGCCTTCGAGGAACTGGTTCGCCGCTTCCGCGACGATGCGTTGCTGCAGGTGCAACTGGCGCCGTCGAACCTGCATTGGCTGTCCGACCAGGCGCTGGAAACCGCTGCCGAACTGTCGGAGCGCTACGACGTGCCGATGCACATGCACCTGCTCGAGACGCCCTACCAAAAGGTATACGCCCGTCGGCGCACGGGCGGTTCGGCGATGGCGCATATTCACGCGCTTGGTCTTGCCGGGCCCAGACTGACGATCGGACACGGAGTCTGGATGAGCGAAGACGACATCGCCCTGTGTGCCCACACGGGCACGATGGTCTGCCACAACTGCAGCTCCAATTTCCGCCTCAAAAGTGGAATTGCGCCGCTGAACCGGTTCACTGCGGCCGGTATTTCGGTTGCCATCGGCATCGACGAAGCCGGGATCAACGATGACCGCGACATGCTCCAGGAGATGCGCATGGTCCTGCGGGCGCACCGGGAGCCCGGTATCGACGCGCCACATCCCTCACCCTCAGCGGTTTTTCGGATGGCAACCGAGCATGGGGCAGCCACCACGCCTTATGCTGGTCAAATCGGCAAACTGCAACCCGGCATGGATGCGGATCTGGTGCTGATCGACTGGAATGCCGTCACCTATCCATACCAAAGCCCGGCCCTCGGCCTGGTCGACGTGTTGGTACAGCGCGCCAAGGCTGGGGCGGTGCACAGCGTCATGGTTGGCGGCGACTGGATCTACCGGGATCGTAAATTCACCTGCGTCGACCGTGATGCCGTGCTGGCCGACATCGCGGAGCGATTCGCGCGACCATTGCGCGCGGAGGAAGTCGAGCGCCAGGCATTGGCGAGGGACGTCATGCCGCACGTGCGTCAGTTCTACCAGGGTTATCTGGCCGAGTTGGGTGATGATCCCCACTACCGCTCGAGCGGCCGCACCTGAACCGGCCCTTGCCCCGGGCTAGACCGCACTCGGCGGAAGCCTGTATGCCTTATGCCCAGGCGAGATTGATCTTCTTCTTCGAGGCTGCGCAATCACGAAGGTAAAGATTGATCAGGCTTTGGTAGGGGATGCCTGTTTCGTCCGCGAGCGACTTGAAGTAGGTGACGGCGTCCTGGTCCAGACGGATGGTCACAGGCTTCTTTAATTGCGCGGCGTAAGGATTCTTGCGTGCTGCAGTGAAGTCAAATTCCTTGCGCATATGTCACCTTCATGGGTAGGAGTTGCGCTCGAGGCCCTCGGCCTTGCGAGCCGAGATGATCCATATGACATTGCCCTCCGAGCGGTAGCAGTGGCAGACTACGAGCAATCTCAGGCTGCTGCTCAAACCGAGCAAGACAAATTGTCTTCCTCTTCGGAGTGATCCGGGTCGTCGATGCGCTTTGCGTTCTCATCTGCGAACACAGTCTGTGCGTCCTCGAAACTCACGCCGTGCTTGCGTAGGTTCGTAGCCGCCTTTCTGGGATCCCTCTCGAAC
>JANOUM010000056.1:0-3619 GCA_031416855.1 Rhodoferax sp.
CTCGAACGCATGACCAGCGGCCGCTACCTGATCCAGGGCGAGGAGGTGCAGACGCTGGACGACACCGCGCTCACCCTGCGCCGGCGCAGCACGCTTGGGTTCGTGTTCCAGTTCCACCACCTGTTGCCGGCCTTCAGCGCGCTGGAGAATGTGACCATGCCGTTCCTGATCAGCACGGGGCGCGTGAGTGCCCAACAGCGCGCGCATGCGCGTGACCTGCTCGATGCGGTGGGTTTGGCAAAAGCCATCGACAAACGGCCGTTCGAGCTCTCGGGCGGTATGCAGCAGCGCGTGGCCATCGCCCGCGCCCTGGTGCTGGACCCGCCACTGGTTCTGGCCGACGAGCCGACCGGCAATCTGGATACCGCCTCGTCCGACGAAGTGTTCGTGCAGCTACGCCGCATGCATGCCGAGCGGGGCACGTCGTTCGTGGTGGTCACCCACGATCCCCGGCTGGCGGCACGCTGCGACCGGGTGGTGGAACTGGTGGATGGCGCGATTGCGCGGGACGAAGCGACCGCCGCTACACCGACGTAGTTCCGCGCGCCGAACCTCGGCCGGATGTCAGTGCCGCGATCCCGCATGGAGCAGGTGCAGCACGATCAGGATCTGCGCGACGTAATAGGTGCTCAGTATCCACAACCCGTCGAGCGGCAGCGGCGTCACGAAACGGTTGATCGCGATCAGGCTGTCGCTGAGCATGAAAATGCAGGCGCCGACTGCCACCGCCGTGGCGGGCACGGCGCGCAAAACGAGCGCGCGGCCGATTGCCTGTGCAACCATCAGGGCAATCACGGTCACATACGCGGCGACAGCCGCTTTCAACGCTGGGTCAGCCAGAGCGTCCCAGACGTAGCCGTACATCGCCGCGCCGAAGCCCAGCGTGGCGGCGAGTGCGCGCCGGCTCGGAAACCAGGGCTGGCCGATGCGAAACAGCGCGATGTAGAACAGGTGCGCAACGAGGAATGACGCCAGACCCGGGATGAACCACTGGCCGCCCGGCAGCATAAGGAACACATCCCCGGCCAGCGAAGCCAGCAGAGCCGCGGTCAACCAGACGCGCGAACGAAGCGGGGCACTCTCGCCCGCTGCCGGTTGCCACACCAGCGCGACAGCGAGCACCATGGTGAGCGGCTTGAACACCTGGTGCATCCCGGTCATGCCCAGGGCGCTGGTGGCGGTGGCCAACGCGGCGCATTCCACCAGCAGGGCGCCCAGTACGGACAGACGGCCCTGCAGCAGCGCACCGAGCGACCAGTAACAGGCCACCAGCGCGGCGCTCAGGATGGCGGTCCGCGCTGGCGGCCAGGTATCCGCAAACCACAACACCGCCGACACACCACCGAGAAGCAACACGAATTGCGAACACGCGAACCAGGCCCTGGCCGCAGTCAGTCGTGGATCGAAAACCTGCACCTGCCGCAGGTCGAATGCGGGCTTGGGCTGGCGTTGAGCCAGGTCGGGGGGGCGCCACCCCGGTGGCTTGAACCAGATGCGGAGTTTGTCAGACCAGCCGCGGGTCTGCCAGCTATCGCGTGCGAGCGCCCAGTAGACCTCCACATTCGCCCACAGCGGGTCCCAACTGCGCAGGTCGCCGCGGGTGCCGTAGACGCATTTTTCGTCTTCCTCGCGGAAACTGCCGAACATGCGGTCCCACAGCACGAGGATGCCGCCGTAGTTCCGGTCCAGATAGATGTCGTTCACCGCATGGTGCACCCGGTGATTGCTGGGTGAGCAGAAGACCCGGTCGAACCAGCCCAGCTTGCCGACCAGTTCGGTATGCACCCAGAACTGGTCGAGCAGGTCGACCAGCGCCACGATGCCGAGGATCAGCGGTGGCACGCCCGCGATCGCCATCGGCAGGTAGAAGACCCAGCCCAGCAGGGCGCCGCTGCTGGTCTGGCGCAACGCGGTCGACAGGTTGTAGGCCTGGCTCTGGTGGTGCACCACATGCGAGGCCCACACCACCGCCACCTCGTGCCCGGCGCGGTGTTGCCAGTAGTAACAAAAATCGTAGAGAACCAGGGCCAGCAAGGCACCGTACCAGGTGCTCCAGAACGGCAGATCGGGCCAGGGCGCGACCGCCTGGTAGACCAGCGTGTAGATGCCGATGGTCAGCAGCTTGGTGAACAGGCCACTGAGCTGGCTCACGATGCCCAGGCTGATGCTGCTGATGGCGTCATTCAGGCGGTAGACTCGCTGCCGGCGTACCCGGCTCCACACGAATTCCGCGCCGATCATGAGCAGGAACACAGGCGTGGCCAGCACGATGACCTGGCTCGGGCTCATCAGGAAACCTCCGCGCTGCGCGCTGCGGTACGAGCATCTTCGGGCGGCCGTGCGATGCTCATCCCAACTGCTTTGTGCGGTGTTGTGGGGTGTTCATGCCGACATCTCCTTCATGTGGTGATCTCGTCCTGCCACTTGTCGTCCAGATGTGCGGTGTCGGCCCAGCCCACGAGCGTCAGGCCCTGCGGCGTCCACAACAGGCGGTTGATGCTGGCGTTGCCGAGGGCCCAGGTGCGAGGCGCACACACATCCAGGCCGGCTGCACAGCGGTACATCATATCGAGCACGCCGCCATGGGCGACCAGCACGATCTGGCTGCCGATGTGCCTTTGCGCCAGCGCATGCGTTGCGCGCTCGACCCGTTCGCGCACCGCCACCAGCGTTTCGCCTTCAGGCGGCGCCCAAACTGGATCACGCGTGCGCCAGCGCGCGGTTTCATCGGGCCACTGCGTCTCCAACTCGGTGAAGGTCTTGCCCTGGAAGCTGCCGAAACCGCGCTCGCGCAAGCCGGGTTCGGTGATCGTCTGCAGGCCGACGGCGGCCGCGATGGACTGGGCGGTATCCCAGGCGCGCAACAGGTCGCTGCTGTACACAGCGTTGATCTGTTCGCTGGCGGCGAGCGCGCGGGCCAGCCGCTGCGCCTGCCGGCGGCCGTTGTCGTTCAGGGGAACGTCGAGTTGGCCCTGGATGCGGGTGTCCACGTTCCAGGCGGTTTCGCCATGGCGTACAGCGATGATGCGGGTGGCTTGCATGCCCGCATTTTAGAAGCCTGCATCAACGCGGTATCTCGATCACGACCCGGCGCAGTCCCGAAGGTGTCGCAGGAAAACCCTGCATCGCCGCCTGCGCCATGGCGGGCAGGACAGCCGCCTCGTCCGGCCAGTGGCCATCGTGCCGGGCGCGGCTCTCGTACACCACCTGCGCATCGCTCAGGCGGCGCACCACCACGGTCAGCTCGCGCCGGTAGTACGGGTAATCGAACTGCAGGTTCAGCGACGGATAACGCATCAGCAGGCCGTATCGGCCCCAGGTGGGTTGCCCAACGACGTAACCGCCCACATAACGCGGATCGTCCCAGGGTGCCTGCGGGTCGCGGAATGTGCGCAGGTCGAGTTGTACCGAGTACTGCGGCGCCGCGTCGTCGCGCCGCAAGCCGGCCTTTTCCAGGGTGGCAGCGGCCAGGGCCTCAAGTTCGGCACTCTGTGCAGCCTGTGCCTGTTGCGAGGGCAGGCGCTCGAACCGGTAACGCAGTGGCAGTGCCAGCGCCGGTGCGCCAGGCGTGGAAAAGGTGGTGACATCGGAATCCACGATCCGCATGCCGGAGCAGGCC
>JANOUM010000057.1:0-6610 GCA_031416855.1 Rhodoferax sp.
TCCAGACGGTCCTGCCTTTTTCCACCACGCAATGGGTATCGGCCAGACGCAGCAGCGGCCCGAGGTTCTTGTCAATCACCAGCACCGAGATGCCGGTCTGCTTGAGCGCCTCCAGGCAGTGCCAGATTTCCGTGCGCACCAGCGGTGCCAGGCCCTCGGTGGCTTCGTCCAGCACCAGCAGGCGCGGGTTGGTCATCAGCGCGCGGCCGATGGCCAGCATCTGCTGCTCGCCACCCGACAGGTTCAGGCCCAGGTTGCCGGCACGTTCCTGCAGCCGCGGAAACAGCCGGTACACCCGCGCCAGCGTCCAGGGGTCTTTGCGTTCAAGCCGGTTGTGGGCCGTGGCCACCAGGTTCTCGTACACCGTGAGGTTGGGGAACACCTGGCGTTGCTCCGGCACCAGGCCGATGCCCAGGCGCGCGATCTGGTGCGAGGCCATGCGGGTGATGTCCTGCCCGGCGAAGTCGATGCGCCCGGCGCGCGGTGCCAGGATGCCCATGATGGAGCGCACGGTGGTGGTCTTGCCCATGCCGTTGCGCCCGATCATCGTGACGAACTCGCCCTCGGCCACCGACAGACTGACGCCGAACAGTGCCTGGGCGTCACCATAGAAGGCCTGCAGACCGTCGATGGTCAGGAGGGCGGTCATTGCGGTGCACCCGCGCTGCCATGTGCCTTGAGGGCGGCCCGGCGGCTCATAGTGGCAACCCCTCATCCCCCAGGTACGCCATGCGCACCTGTTCGTTGACGCGGATCGCCGCCGGCGCGTCGCTGGCCACGACGCGGCCGTTTACCAGCACCGAGATGCGGTCGGCCAGCGCGAACACGGCGTCCATGTCGTGTTCGATCAGCAGGATCGTGTAGCTGCCCTTCAGGCCGGCGAGCAGATCCACCACCTTGCCGGACTCCTGGTGGCTCATGCCGGCCATGGGTTCGTCCAGCAGCAGCAGCTTCGGTTGGGCCACCAGCACCATCGCGAGTTCGAGTTGCCGCCGCTCGCCGTGGGCGAGTTCGGCCACCGGGGCGTCGATGCGGTGGCGCAGCCCGGCCTGTTCGATGGCGCGCCGCGCCGGATCCACCAGCTCGGACTGCTGCAGCACGGGCTTCCAGAAACCGAAACTATGGCCGCAATGTGCCTGCATCGCCAGCACCACGTTCTCCAGCACGGTGAACTCGGGAAACACCGAGGTGATCTGAAACGAACGTGCAAGGCCGCGCAAGGCGCGTTGCGCCGTGGGCAGGGCGGTGATGTCGTGCCCGTCGAAGGCGATGCTGCCGCTGTCGGGCCGCACTTCGCCGCCCAGCTGGCCGATCAGCGTGGTCTTGCCGGCGCCGTTGGGGCCGATGATGGCGTGCAGTTCGCCGCTTTGCAGCGCGAGAGATACATGGTCGGTTGCCACCAGGCCGCCGTAACGCTTGACGAGTTGGTCGACCTGCAGCAAGGGCGTCACGGGAGTAAATCCTTGCTGCCCATCACGGTGCGCGCTTGCTTGGGGCGGCCCGGTGCGGTGTTCATGGCGCGTCCTTGGTGCGACCATGCCGGCGCGACCGCCAGGCATCCCAATCCAGCAGGTAGCCGTAGACGCCCCGACGCCCCGTCAACGCCACCAGCACGATCAGCGGGCCCAGCACCATCATCCAGTGGTCGGTCAAGGCCTTGAGCACTTCTTCGCTGATCAGCAGCACCAGCGCCCCCACCAGCGGGCCGAACACCGTGCCCATTCCCCCCAGCACCACCATCACGATCAGTTCGCCCGACATCGTCCAGGCCAGGTAGGCGGGCGCGGCAAAACCGGTCAGGTTGCCGTACAGCAAGCCGGCGATGCCGCACAGGACGCTGGCCAGGGTATAGGCCGAAAGCTTGTAGCGCAGCGTGCTGAATCCCATCGACTTCATGCGCCGCTCATTCATGCGGCAACCGCGCAGCACCATGCCGAAACGCGCATTGACCAGCCGGTGGGTGGCCAGCATGGCGGCCAGCACCAGCACCAGTGCGCTGTAGTACAGGGCGGTCGGCGAGCCCAGCGTGAACAGGCCGAACTCGCTGCGTGCGGTGATCGACAGGCCGTCGTCCCCGCCGTACTGCTTGAGGCTGACGAACAGGTAATAAAACAGCTGCGCGAATGCCAACGTGATCATGATGAAGGCGATGCCGGTGGTGCGCAGCGAGACGATGCCGGTGAGCACGCCCACGATAGCGCTGGCCACGATCGTCACGCCCAACTGGGTCCAGCCATTACCCACGCCGTGGTGGGCCAGGATGCCGACGGCGTAGGCCCCCAGCCCCAGGTACAGGGCGTGGCCAAAACTCACCATGCCGCCGTACCCCAGCACCAGGTTCAGACTGATGGCGGCCAGTGCGAAGATCAGCACCCGGCTGCCAAAGGTGATCGCGAAGGGCTCGCCGGCGAGCTGCGCATACACAGGCACCAGCGCCAACAGCAACACGATGGCCGCAGCCACCGACTGAGAGATGCGCAAGGTCTTCATCGGTTGCGCACCGGGAACAGGCCGTCGGGCTTGAGCGCCAGCACCAGCGCCATGAAGATGCAGATCAGCATCGAGGCCAGCGCCGGGCCGGCCGCCTGCGCCGTGGCACGGTCGAGGAATTCACGCAACAGCAGGGGCAGAAAGGCGCGCCCGGCGGTGTCGATCAGGCCCACGATCAGGGCCGAATAGAAGGCGCCGCGCACCGAGCCTATGCCGCCGATCACGATCACGATCATCGCGGTGATCAGGATCGGTTCGCCCATGCCCGGTTGCACCGACAGGATTGGTCCGCTCATCAGCCCGGCCACGCCGGCCAGTGCGGCGCCCAGCGCAAAGATGGCGGCGTTGAGCAGTCGGATGTTGACCCCCATCGCGGCCACGATGGTCGGATTGCTGGAGCCGGCCCGGATCAGCATGCCCACGCGGGTCTTGTTGATCAGCAGGTAACAACCCAGCGCCACCAGTAACCCGACCAGGATGATGGCGAAACGGTAGGTCGAATACGAGATGCCCAGCAGGTTGATGGTGCCCGACAGCGCCTCGGGCACGTTCATGTAATACGGCGACGCGCCCCAAACCCAGCGTGCGAGTTGATTGAAGAACAGGATCAGGCCGAAGGTGGCCAGCACCTGGTCGAGGTGGTCGCGTGCATACAGGCGCGAGGCCACGATGCGCTCCATCGCAAAACCGAGTGCGGCGCTGCCGGCGACGCCGACCAGCGCCGCGACCAGGAAGGACTCGGAGTGCACGTAGGCCGTTGCGGCGAAATACGCGCCCATCATGTACAGGCTGCCATGCGCGAGGTTGACGAAGTTCATGATGCCGAACACCAGCGTCAGGCCGGCCGACAGCATGAACAGCAGCACGCCCAACTGCAGGCCGTTGAGCATCTGGATGGCAAACAGGGAAAAACTCATCGCAAGACCTTCGTGCTCTGCACATCCGCGCGATGCGGCCGGGCCGCGTGCCGGCGGCGTATCGCGCGCCGCCGGCGCTCAGGCGCTGGTTACAGCGCGCACTCCTTGTAGTAGGCGTCGGCATGGTCCTTGAGCACCACGCCCTTGTTCACGAAGACCACCTGGCCCGAGGCATCCTTGGCCACGTCCACCCGGTAGAAGTTGCGGATCGGGAACTGGTTGGTGTTGAACCTGAAGGGGCCGGCGACCGATTTGAACTCGGACGACTTCAGCGCCGCGCGCAAGGTGTCGCGGTTGTCCGCCTTGCCGCCGGTCTTGGTCAGCGCGGCGTTGATCAGCATTGCCGCGTCGTAACTTTGCGCCGCGTACAGGGACGGTGTGCGGTTGTATTTCTTGCGGAAGTCCTCCACGAACTTCTTGTTCTGCGGATTGTCGATGTCCGGGCTGTAGGGCGATCCGGTGACCGCGCCGACCGCGATGTCCTTGAGCGCCGGCAGGGTAGTGCCGTCCACGGTGGAGGTCGACAACATCGGCAGCTTGCCGAGCAGGCCGGCCTGCTGGTACTGCTTGACGAAGTTCACGCCCATGCCGCCGGGGTAGAACACATAGATTGCATCCGGCTTGGCGGCCTGCAGTTGGGCGATCTCGGCCGAGTAGTCGGGCTGGTTGACGGTGGTGTAGACCTCGTCCACCACCGCGCCCTTGTACATGCGCTTGAAGCCGGACAGGGCGTCCTTGCCGGCCTGGTAGTTGGGTGCCAGCAGGTAAACCTTCTTGTAGCCGGCGTCGTTGGCATGCTGACCCATCGACTCGTGCAGCGAGTCGTTGTTCCAGGAGGTCGAGAAGAAGTTCCTGCTGCAGCCCTTGCCGGTCAGCGGCGAGGGGCCGGCGTTGGAACCGACCAGCAGCACGTTGGCGTCGGTGATCGGTTTGTGCACGGCCATCATCACATTGGAGAAGGTCACGCCGGTGATGATGTCGACCTTGTCGCGTTCGATCAGCTTCTGCGCCAGCTGCACACCGAGGTCTGCCTTGAGCTGGTCGTCTTCCTTGATCACCTGCACGGTGGCACCACCGAGCTTGCCGCCCAGGTGTTCGATGCCCAGCATGAAGGCGTCGTACTGGTCCTGCCCCAGCGCGCCGGCCGGGCCGGACAGCGTTCCCATGAAACCGATTTTGACCGACTGGGCCTGCGCTGTCAGCGCCATCACGCCCAGGCTTGCCGCCACCACCACATTGCCCAACTTGAATTTCATTGCATTCTCCTGGTTAACAAAGACACAAGGGGTCGTCCAATCCACATAGTTTAGGCTTAAAGAAAATCGATGCGTCTACTGAGTAACCCGGGGGTTGGGTCGGGCGGTGTCCGGGAAACGCTCTGCACACACGCGGTGCCAGGCCTGCCAGTCGCGCCCGGGGTGCACCGAGCCGCAATGCGGGCAGGTGCGCTCGGCGTCCGTCACACCGTAGAAGGATGCGAACGCCTTGGGCAGATCGTCCACGATGCTCTGCAACTGCAGTTCACGGCGGGCGACCAGGCCGCCGCAATGGGCGCAGTACCACTCGAACGCGTCCAGCGCGCCGATCGGCCGGGCGCGTTCGATGACTGTGCACAGGCTACCGGCTTCGGGCCGCTGGGGCGAGTGGCGCACAAAGGCGGGCAGCAGGAAGATGTCGCCTTCGCGCAAGTGGATACGCTCGAACTTGCCGCGGTCGGCGATCAGCAGGGAGGCGTTGCCCTTGAACTGGTGAAAGTACTCTTCCAGCGGGTCGACGTGGAAGTCGGTGCGCTGGTTTGGGCCGCCCACCACGGTGCACAACAGGTCGGAGTTCGGCCAGATCTGCTGGTTGCCCACCGGGGGTTGGAGCTTGGCGGCATGCGCCTGGATCCAGCTGTCGAAATGGATCGGCGCGCTGTAGTGGGTGGGCGAGGGGACGGGCAGGTTCACGGTGTCATCTCCTGAAAAATACGTGCAAGAGGTGCGCCAGCCTGGCACGCAGGGTCTGGAACACGGAACGTGCGGCCGGCGGGGTGCTGCCGGTCGAAGGGATGTCTGCCAACAATGCCGCGGCGAAACGCGTGAAGAATTCATCGCTGAGCTTGTGTGCCGTGGCATCGATCAAGCGGTTGCCGAACTGCGCGATGCGGCCGCTGACCCGGGTGTTGGCATGCCAGTCTAGCCGCGTCGCGGGGCCTGCCTGCGATAGACGGATCTGGGCCGTGCCCTGGCCGTGGCCCAGGCCCCCGGCCTGGCCATCGAAGCGCAGCGAACAGGCGGCCATGCCCGAGCCATCCGGGGGACGCAGGTCCGACAGCGCAATCCGTGTCTGGAACCTTGCCGACACCGGGCCGATGCCGACCTTGACGGTCGCGGTGTAACGGTGCTCGCCCAGGGCCTGCATGCTGTCGCAGCCCGGGATGCAGCGCTGCAGCACCAGCGGGTCGAGGAGGCCCTCCCAGACGCGTGCCATCGGAAGGGGCAAGGTGTGCACCCCGGTGAGCACGCGACCAGGGGGAGCCGCGGCAGGCGGTTCCCACGCCGCATCGACGGTGGCGCCCGGGACTGTTGGCCGGGCCGGCGCGGGGTGCCTGGATCGCGTGCTTGTTTCGCCGGTCAGGCTGGCCACGGCGCGGCGGCACATCACCGCGGCCAGGTGGGCCCGGTAGGTCGCGCTGGCGTGTACATCACCCACAGCCTCTGCAGTCGGGAACTCCAGCCTCTCGAGCGCCGAAACCCGCCATTGCGCCGACAGCGCCCGTTCCGCCGCCTTCCAACGCACCACCCCGTTACCCAGCCCGGTGATGGCGACGCGTACTTCGGCGCCCCGCCCGGCCGGGAGTCGCGCTACAACCACACCCACCATGGCAAAACGCGAGGCGGGTTGTTCGTGTTTACGGTAGTGCGCGGCCAGCGGCCGCGGAAATCGCAGCGCCACCAGCAATTCGCCGCGCTGCAGGGCGGTGCCATAGAGCCCCTGGAAAAACGCATCGGCGACGATCTCGCGTCGGCTCGTCACCAGCGTGGCCCCCAGGGCCAGCACTCCGGCCGGCCAGCAGGCGGCGGGGTCGTTGTTGGCCAGGGAGCCGCCGATCGTTCCCACCGCTCGCACCTGTTCGTCGGCGATGCCCTGCGCCAGCGCCGCCAGCATCGGGCAGAACGCCCGAACCTGCGGTGACTGCGCGATCCGCGCGTGCGGCACCA
>JANOUM010000058.1:0-1535 GCA_031416855.1 Rhodoferax sp.
GCGCTGACGATGTCAACGTGTATGGTCATGGCCATGGTTTAACCTTGTATGGGCTGGGACGGGAGGGGTAAACAAGTCTGAGCTCGCTTACCCGTCCCCGTATCCTGCACTTTACTGAATTGTCTTCGCTTTTTCGACGGCGTCTTCGATGCCGCCGACCATGTAGAACGCCTGTGCGGGCAAATGGTCATATTCGCCCTCGACACTCGCCTTGAAGCCGGCAATGGTCTCCTTTAGGGTGACGTACTTGCCGGGCGCGCCGGTAAATACTTCAGCCACGAAGAAGGGCTGCGACAGGAAGCGCTGGATTTTACGTGCGCGCGTCACGGCCAGCTTGTCTTCAGGCGACAGTTCATCCATACCCAGAATCGCAATGATGTCCCGCAATTCCTTGTATTTCTGCAGGGTGCCCTGCACCGCACGCGCCACGCTGTAGTGCTCTTCGCCGACAACTTGCGGGTCGAGAATACGCGAGGTTGAATCCAGTGGATCCACCGCCGGGTAAATACCCAGTTCGGCAACCTGACGCGACAGCACCAGCGTTGCATCCAAGTGGGCAAAGGTCGTAGCGGGCGAAGGATCGGTCAAGTCATCCGCAGGCACGTAAACGGCCTGGAAGGAGGTGATCGAACCGGTACGCGTCGAGGTGATGCGCTCCTGCAGACGACCCATTTCGTCGGCAAGCGTAGGCTGGTAGCCCACGGCGGACGGCATCCGGCCCAGCAGCGCGGACACTTCGGTGCCGGCCAGGGTGTAGCGGTAAATGTTGTCGACGAACAGCAGCACGTCGCGGCCTTCGTCACGGAAGTATTCGGCCATGGTCAGGCCGGTCAGCGCGACGCGCAGACGGTTGCCCGGCGGCTCGTTCATCTGGCCGTAGACCAGCGCCACCTTGTCCAGCACGCCGCCTTCTTTCATCTCGTGATAAAAGTCGTTGCCTTCGCGGGTCCGCTCACCCACGCCTGCGAACACCGAGAAGCCGGAGTGCGCCACCGCGATGTTCCGGATCAGCTCCATCAGCGTCACGGTCTTGCCCACGCCGGCGCCGCCGAACAGGCCGACTTTACCGCCCTTGGCGATCGGCATGATCAGGTCGATCACCTTGATGCCGGTCTCGAGAATCTCAACCGCGGTTGCCTGGTCGGCGTATGCCGGCGGCTTGCGGTGGATCGGCATGAGCTTGTCGGCGTTAACCGGACCGGCTTCATCAATCGGCGTGCCCAGCACGTTCATGATGCGGCCGAGCGTGGCCTGACCCACCGGAACCATGATCGGGTTGCCGGTTGCGAGGACTTCCATCCCACGGCGCAGGCCGTCAGTGGAGCCCATCGCAATCGCGCGAACCACACCGTCACCCAGCTGTTGCTGGACTTCGAGGGTCAGTTCGGGGGTTTCCATTTTCAGCGCTTCGAAGATCCCGGGCATGGATTCACGTGAAAATTCCACGTCTACCACTGCGCCAATGATCTGAACAATTTTTCCGTTGCTCATGCTTGTTTCCTAAGAAGATTAAATTCTGTGGCTGCTTGATTCAT
>JANOUM010000059.1:0-4370 GCA_031416855.1 Rhodoferax sp.
CTGGCCGCGGGTTCGGTGATCATGGGGGTGCACCACAACCAGGACATCCGTTGGATGGGTGGCCTGCGCAAGTACATGCCGATCACCTGGATCACGGCGCTGCTGGGGTCGCTGGCCCTGATCGGCACGCCGTTTTTCGCCGGTTTCTACTCCAAGGACAGCATCATCGAGGCGGTGCAATTCAGCCACCTGCCTGGCGCCGGTTTCGCGTATTTCGCGGTACTGGCCGGCGTGTTCGTCACTGCCTTCTATTCCTTTCGCATGTACTTCCTGGTGTTCCACGGCAAGGAGCGTTTCGATCAGAACCCGGATGCGCACCATGGCGACCACCACGGCCACCACAACGCGCCCGACGTACCGCACGAGTCGCCCTGGGTAGTGACGTTGCCCTTGATCCTGCTGGCGATTCCGTCGGTCGTGATCGGTTTCATGACCATCGGCCCGATGCTGTTCGGCGACTTCTTCAAGGACGCGATCTTGGTCCATGCAGCGGCCCACCCGGCCATGCAGGAACTGGGCAAGATCTTCCATGGCCCGGTGCAGATGGCCACCCACGCCCTGACCACGGCACCGTTCTGGCTGGCGGTTGCCGGCGTGGCCTGCGCCTACTACATGTACATGGTCAATCCGGCGCTGCCAGCGGCGATCCAGGCCCGGGTGCAGCCGATCTACACCCTGCTCGAGAACAAGTACTACATGGACTGGTTCAACGAGAACGTGCTGGCCCGCGGCGCGCGCGCCCTGGGCACCGGGCTGTGGAAGGGCGGCGACCAGGCCATCATCGACGGTGCACTGGTCAACGGTTCCTGGAAACTCGTGCGGCTGGTGTCCACAGTCGTGCGGCACTTCCAGTCGGGATACCTGTACCACTATGCGCTGACGATGATTCTGGGCGTGTTTGTGTTGATGACGTATTTCGTCTGGCGCTAGGAGAACGAGAAAAATGGGATTGCTGAGCCTGGCTATCTGGATGCCAATCGCCTTTGGCGTCGTGTTGCTGGCCCTGGGGCGCGATGAACACGCGGCTGTGGTGCGCTGGTTGGCTCTGATCGGCGCTCTGGCGTCGTTCCTTGTCACGCTGCCGCTATATGGCGGTTTCGAGCTGGGTACCGCAGCCATGCAGTTTGTCGAGCGCACGCCCTGGTTCGGGCGCTTCAATGTGTTCTACCTCGTGGGGCTGGACGGCATCTCGTTGTGGTTCGTGCTGCTGACGGCCTACATCAACCTGGTGGTGGTGATCGCCAGCTGGGAGGTGATCCAGCGCAAGGTCAACCAGTACATGGGCGCGTTCCTGATCCTCAGCGGCCTGATGATCGGTGTTTTCAGCGCGCTCGACGGCCTGTTGTTCTATGTGTTCTTCGAAGCCACGCTGATCCCGATGTACCTGATCATCGGCATCTGGGGCGGGCCGAACAAGATTTACGCGGCCTTCAAGTTTTTTCTCTACACCTTGCTCGGCTCGCTGCTGATGCTGGTCGCGCTGATCTTTTTGTATACCAAGTCGGGCGGCAGCTTCGACCTGCTGACATGGCACAAGCTTCCTCTGGGCGGCACCACGCAGACGCTGCTGTTCTTCGCCTTCCTGGCGGCGTTCGCGGTCAAGGTGCCGATGTGGCCGGTGCATACCTGGTTGCCGGATGTGCACGTCGAAGCGCCTACTGGCGGCTCCGCCGTGCTGGCCGCGATCATGCTCAAGCTGGGAGCCTACGGTTTCCTGCGTTTCTCGCTGCCGATCCTGCCCGACGCCTCGCGCGAGTGGGCCACGCTGATGATCACGCTGTCGCTGATTGCGGTCGTGTATGTCGGCCTGGTGGCGATGGTCCAAAAGGACATGAAGAAGCTGGTGGCGTATTCGTCGGTGGCGCACATGGGTTTCGTCACGCTGGGCTTCTTCGTGTTCAGCGACCTCGGCGTGTCCGGCGGCATCGTCCAGATGATCGCGCATGGTTTCGTGTCGGCCGCCATGTTCCTGGCGATCGGCGTGTTGTACGACCGCGTGCATTCGCGCGAGATCTCCTCCTACGGCGGCGTGGTCAACACCATGCCCAGGTTCACCGCCTTTGCGCTGCTGTTCTCGATGGCCAACTGCGGCCTGCCCGGCACCGCCGGTTTCGTCGGCGAGTGGATGGTCATCCTGGCGGCGGTCAAGGCCAATTTCTGGCTCGGGTTTGCTGCTGCCACGGCGCTGATCTTCGGCGCCGCCTACACCCTGTGGATGTTCAAGCGCGTCTACCTGGGCGCGGTTGCCAATGACGATGTCAAGGCCCTGCAGGACATCAGCGCACGCGAGTTCCTCACCATGACCCTGCTGGCGATCCCGGTCCTCTACATGGGTGTGTACCCCAAGCCGTTCACCGACGTGATGGACAGTTCGGTCGCCGAATTGCTCAAGCACGTGGCGCTTACCAAGTTGAATTGAGAGACACGGACAATGATTGACAACTACAGTTGGATCACGGTCTACCCCGAGATCGTCTTGCTGACCCTGGCCTGTGTGATCGCGCTGGTCGACCTGGGTGTCAAGAGTGCCGGGCGCACCACGACCTATGTGCTGACCATCGCCACGCTGGCGCTGGTGGCCGTGATGCAGGCCGAATACGCCATCAGCGGCCTGAACCAGTACGGTTTCGGCAAACTCGTCGTCAGTGACCAGATGGGCAACTGGCTCAAGTGTTTTGCCACGCTGGCGGTGCTGGTGACCCTGGTGTATGGCCGGCCCTATGCCGGTGCACGCGACATGCTGCGCGGTGGCGAGCTGTTCACACTGTCGCTGTTCGGCCTGCTGGGCATGTTCTTCATGATCGGTGGCAACAACTTCCTGGTGATCTACATGGGGCTGGAGTTGCTGACGCTGTCGAGTTATGCGCTGGTGGCGCTGCGCCGCGACAGCGTCATCGCCACCGAGGCCGCGATGAAATACTTCGTGCTGGGTGCCATGGCCTCGGGTTTCCTGCTCTACGGCATGTCCATGCTCTACGGTGCCACCGGCACCCTGGACGTCAACGAAGTCGCCCAGGTGATCGCCTCGGGCCGCATCAAGCACCAGGTGCTGGTGTTCGGGCTGGTGTTCGTCGTCGCCGGGCTGGCCTTCAAGCTGGGCGTGGTGCCGTTCCACATGTGGATCCCGGATGTGTACCAGGGCGCCCCGACGACCGTGACGCTGCTGGTCGGTGGTGCGCCCAAGCTGGCTGCGTTTGCGATTTTCATCCGCATGCTGGTCGAGGGCCTGTTGCCGCTGGCGCTGGACTGGCAGCAGATGCTGGCGCTGCTGTCCATCGGGTCGCTGCTGGTGGGCAACCTTGCCGCGATCGCGCAGACCAACCTCAAGCGCATGCTGGCTTTCTCGACCATCTCGCAGATGGGCTTCGTCCTGTTGGGGATGATGTCGGGCGTGATCAACGGCAACTCGATTTCATCCGCCGACGCCTACGGTTCGTCGATGTTCTACATCCTGACCTATGTGCTGACCACGCTGGCCACCTTCGGTGTGATTTTGCTGCTCTCGCGCAAGGGTTTCGAGAGCGAGGAGATATCCGATTTCGCCGGCTTGAACCACCGCAGCCCGCTGTATGCGGCGGTGATGGCGGTATGCCTGTTCTCGCTGGCCGGCATTCCGCCCATGGTGGGCTTTTACGCCAAGTTATCGGTGCTGCAGGCCCTGGTGTCGTCCGGGCAGGCCATGCACATCGGCCTGGCGGTGTTCGCTGTCATGATGTCGCTGGTCGGTGCGTTCTACTACCTGCGCGTTGTCAAGGTCATGTATTTCGACGAGCCCGTCCATACCGAGGCCATCCATGCGCCGGCCGACATCCGCGTCGTCCTGTCGATCAACGGGGCGCTGGTGCTGGTGCTCGGGCTGTTTCCGGGCGGCCTGATGGCCCTGTGTGCCCGGGCTGTCGCCAGCATGATGGCCGCCTGACCGGCTGGCCCGGCCAGGTGCCGCGTTTCGACACACGCCCCGTGGAAGATTTCCATCTGGTCGAGCGACTGGAGTCGCGCCAGGAGATCCTCAAAGGCGATTTCCTGCAGGTTCGGCGCGACACCGTCGGCCTGCCCGATGGCCGGCTGGCCACCCGTGAATATGTGGTGCACCCCGGCGCGGTCATGGTCATCCCGCTGGTCCAGGACGCCACCGACGGCACGCTGCGGGTGGTGATGGAGCGCCAGTTCCGTTACCCCATAGGCAGTGTGATCACCGAGTTTCCTGCCGGCAAGCTCGACCCGGGTGAAGACCTGTGGCTGTGCGCGCAGCGCGAACTGCGCGAGGAAACCGGCTACCGCGCCGCCGAATGGGCCCACGCCGGCCTGATCCACCCGCTGGTGGCCTACTCGACCGAATTCATCGACGTCTGGTTCGCGCGCGGCCTCAC
>JANOUM010000060.1:0-6541 GCA_031416855.1 Rhodoferax sp.
GTTGCCGGAACCAAGCGTCCGGCCGCAGGATTGTACGGTCGGGCCCGCCGCCCGACGACGGCTCGAACCCCGTTCGCCTTGTGGCGGGCGGTCTAGAATCCCGCGATGCGCATCGCCTACTACGCGCCACTCAAGTCACCGACCCAACCCATACCGTCCGGTGACCGGCGGGTAGCCCGCCTGCTGATGGACGCCCTGTCGCTCGCCGGACACGACATCGAGCTGGTCTCTGATTTCCGCAGTTTCGAGGGCACGGGAAATGCAGCAGCCCAGGCGGCATTGCGCGAGCAGGGAGGTGTGGTCGCCGCCACTTTGGTGCAACGCTGGCTCGCGGCGCCACTGGCCGCCAGGCCCGCGGTGTGGTTGACCTACCATCTGTATTACAAGGCCCCCGACTGGCTGGGGCCGGTTGTCTGTCGACGCCTCGGTCTGCCCTATGTAGTCGCCGAAGCCTCGTACGCCGCCAAGCGCGCAACCGGCCCCTGGTCGACCGGGCATGCCGCCGTGCAGGATGCACTGCAGTGCGCCGACCTCCTGCTGTGCCCCACCGACGACGACATGCCAGCGCTGCAATCGGTCGTGCGTACGGGGACGCGCGTGCTGCGCCTGCCGCCGTTCCTGGATCCGGCGCCCTACCAGGAGGCGGCCCGCAGCCGGGTGTTGCATCGGTCCCGGCTCGCGGGCACCTATGGTCTCGACCCGGATGTCCCCTGGATCGTCGTGGCTGCCATGATGCGGGCGGGGGACAAGCGCGCGTCGTACGACGTGTTGTCGCGCGTGCTGGAAGGCCTGACCGACCTGCCCTGGCAGTTGCTGGTGGCCGGTGGCGGCCCCGCCGCGGCCGGCATACAGGCCCAACTCAACGCGTCGGCGCCCGGGCGCTGCCGGTTTTCGGGCCAGTGCACTGCCGATCTGCTTGCCACGATCTACGCCGCTGGCGATTTGTGTGTTTGGCCGGCCGTCAACGAGGCCTACGGGATGGCGATGCTGGAAGCGCAGGCCGCAGGCCTGCCGGTCGTGTCAAGCGCGGTGCGCGGTGTGCCCGATGTGGTCCGGGACGGCGTGTCGGGGCTGCTGGCGCCTGAGGGCGACCTGGCCGGCTTGACTTCGCGCGTGCGCAGCCTGCTGCTGGACCCGGGCCGGCGCAGGGAGATGGGGCAAAGCGCTGCCCGATTGGTCGCGCAGGAGCGCAGCACGGCGCGTGCAGCGATCGTACTGGGCGACGCGCTGGCTTTGCTGGGGAACGGCGCAGGGTTCCGGGGCCAGCCTGGGGGGGGCGCATGACCCTGCTCGCATTGTTGCGCCACGCGCAGACCGACTGGAGCGCGCAAAAGCGATTGCAGGGGCAGACCGACGTCCCGCTGAATGAAGCCGGCCGCCTGGCGCTGCGGGATAGCATTGTGCCGACCGTGTGCGCGGGCATGCCGGTGGTGAGCAGCCCCTTGCTGCGCTGCCTGGACACGGCCAGATGCCTGCGTCTTGCAGCCGTCCGGACCGAGCCGCGCCTCACGGAGATGTCCTGGGGTGCCTGGGAAGGCCACTCGCTGCCGCGGCTGCGCGAGCAACTCGGCCAGACCATGCGAGCCAATGAGGAGCGGGGCATGGACTTCCTGCCGCCCGGCGGAGAAAGCCCGCGCCAGGTCATGCAGCGTGTGCAGCCCTGGCTGGCCGAAGTGGCTGCTGCACGGGTGCCGACCATGGCCGTCAGCCATCGCGGTGTGATCCGGGTGATTTTTGCGGCTGCGATGGGTTGGGACATGCTTGGACGGCCGCCGGCCAAGCTTGATTGGTCGTGTGTGCACCTGTTCGAGCTTGACACAGGCGGACGACCTGCTGTGATGCGTCTGAACCTGCCTTTGGTGGCGGTGCCTCCAGAACCGTGCGCCCGAGTGGCCTAGTCATGGGAGCTGGGCGTGTCCTTTTTTATGTGCAACACCTGCTGGGCATCGGCCATTTGAAACGTGCTGCATCGCTGGTGCAGGCGATGACACGCGCGGGCCTGGAGGTCACGCTGGTGACCGGGGGTGTGCCCGTCCCCGGCTTGGTGTTTGAAGCCGCGCAGTGTGTGCAATTGCCGCCGGCCAGTGCTGCCGATCTGTCATTCAGGACACTCCTGGACGCCAGCGGCTTGCCGGTGGATGACGCGTGGAAGCAAGGCCGCAGGGACCTGTTGCTCTCCGCCTGGCGCCGCTTCGATCCGCATGCCGTGGTGATCGAACTGTTCCCGTTTGGGCGCCGCCAGATGCGCTTCGAACTGTTGCCGCTGCTGGATGCGGCGCTGGCGTCAGCGCGACCGCCGGTGCTGGTGTCGTCGGTGCGCGATGTGCTCGGTGGCGGCCAGGCGGATTTGGTCCGCCAGGATCAGATGCTGGAGACATTCGAGCGCTACTTCGACCATGTGCTGGTGCACGGAGACGCCGCCCTGATTCCGTTCGATCGCACCTTCCGGCACGCGGCAAGACTGGGGGCGCGGATGCACTACACCGGTTACGTGGTGGGGCCGAGTTCTGAACTCCCGCCGGTCGCCACGCCGTTACGACGGGCACAGGGCGAGGTGCTGGTGTCGGTTGGTGGCGGCGCCGTCGGACTCCAATTGCTGGAGACCGCCATCGCCGCTAGACCGTTGACGAGCTTGTGCGCGCACCCGTGGCGTCTGCTTGCTGGAGTCAACGCCCGTGGCGAGGACGTGGCCGGTCTGGAGCGGCTGGCGCAGGCCGCCCCGGGCGTGCAGGTCGAGCGTTACCGCGCCGACTTCCAGCAATTGATGGCGCGCTGCCGGCTGTCGGTCAGCCAGGGCGGCTACAACACGGTCATGGACATCCTGCAGACCCGGACTGCGGCGGTCGTGGTTCCGTTTGCCGGCGGTGCTGAAGTCGAGCAATCGTTGCGCGCACATCTGCTGGTCGACAGGGGTTGGATCGAACTCGTCGAGGAAGCCAGCTTGAGCCCGCTCGTGTTGGCGCAGGCTGTCGACCGCGCTGCTGCGCGAGCCGCGCCGACGGGCTTGTCGGTGGATCTGGATGGTGCGCGCAACAGTGCCACGCTGGTCGCGCAGTGGATTGAGGAGCGGTGCGCATGACAGTCGAATGGCGGGCATTTGCCGAAGAAGTCGAGCGCTGGGGCGACTTGGGCCGCACGGTCGATTTCTGGTGGCGCGATGACGACGCCACCCGTCGCACGGCATCGTTGGAGCGCCTGGTCGGCTTGGCCTGCCAAGCCAGGGTTCCGTTGGCGCTGGCCGTGATTCCACTTGATGCGCAGGCCGACCTGCTGGCGGGCGACACCGGTAGCGTCACTGTGCTGCAGCACGGTGTGGCGCACCACAATCGTGCTGCGCCGGGCGACAAGAAATCCGAGTTCGCCGTTGCTGAATCCGTCGACGCAGCGCTGGAACGGCTGCTCTTGGGCCGGCATCGGTTGGAAGCCTTTTATGGCAAGCGGTCCGTTCCGGTGCTGGTGCCGCCGTGGAACAGGATCTCGCAGCCGCGGCTGGTGGGCGCGCTTGCCGATGCCGGTTATCACGGCCTGAGCCGGTTCGGGCCGCGCGATCGACCGCACCAGACAACCCGCCTGGTGCAGGTCAATACCCATGTGGACGTCATCGACTGGAAAGGGCAGCGCGGGTTTGTCGGCCACGAGGCCGTCTTGCGCCAGGCGGTCGGGCATCTGCAGGCGAGACGTTCGGGTGCGAACGACCCCGCCGAGGCCACAGGATGGCTGACGCACCATGCGGCACACGATGAGGCGACCTGGGCATTCCTGCAGCAGTTGCTGGAGCACACGGCGGCGACAAGACAGGTCGTGTGGCGCAGTGCGACCGAGTTGTTCGATCATCGTTGACCGCGTGGATGGTGGGCCCCGCGCCCGCGGCGCCATACCGTGATGGCACCGGGCGCACGGATTCTTGTCTTCTATACTCGGACAGAACAAGGTCTTGCGCCAACGCCGCGATGGCGTCTTGGCGAATACTTACAACAGGGGGCGGGCGATCAGACCGACCTCCTGCAGGGGGCAGGCGGTCTCAAATATAAAGCGGGCATGGCAAACGTTCTAACTGTCAAGGATCTGAAGGTCTATCTCAATGTGGACGCCGGCACCGTCAAGGCTGTTGATGGTGTGTCGTTCCGGATTCCGGCGGGTCGGACCATGGCGCTGGTGGGCGAGTCGGGCTCTGGCAAGTCGATCGTGGCGCAGTCGATCATGGGGATCCTGCCCCGGGTAGCACGCATCGAGCAGGGCGAGATCCTGTTCCGGGACCCGCGCAGCCCCGACACGGTGGTCGACATCGCCAGGCTTGACATGCAGGGCGCGCAGATGCAAGCACTGCGTGGTGGACGCATCTCCATCATCTTCCAAGAGCCGATGACGGCCCTGTCGCCATTGCACACGATCGGCAACCAGATCGGCGAAGCACTTGCCCTGCACCGCGCCGCGATCGGAAAGACCGAGCGCAGCGCGGCGGTGGTGGAGATGTTGCGCCTGGTTGGTTTCCCGGACCCTGTCAAGGCGGAACACACTTACCCGTTCGAACTGTCCGGTGGCCTTCGCCAGCGCGCCATGATCGCCATGGCGCTGGTCTGTCGCCCGGCACTGCTGATCGCCGACGAGCCGACCACCGCGCTCGATGTAACGATCCAGGCGCAGATTTTGCAGTTAATCAAGCAACTGCAGGGCGACCTGCAGATGGCCATGATGATGATCACGCACGACCTCGGCATTGTCGCCAACATGGCGGATGAAGTGGTGGTCATGTACCACGGCAAGGTGATGGAGGCCGGAACCCTGGAAGACGTGTTCCGTGATCCGCGTCACCCGTACCTGAAGGCCCTGATGCGGGCGGTGCCGCGTTTCAACATGGAACCCGGAGAGCGCCTGACGCCGATCCGCGAGATCCAGGTGTCCGCCGGCCACCTGATGCAGAAGCAGGACAGCCGCCCGGTCAATGCGGACCCGTCGGCACCGATGCTGATCGTGCGTAACCTGACCAAGAAATTCGGCACCCGCAAGACCTCACTTTTCGGCGGCAAGCCGGCCGGCGAACACCTGGCGGTCGACGACATCAGTTTTGAGGTCGCGGCGGGTGAATGCCTGGGCCTGGTGGGGGAGTCGGGTTGCGGCAAGACCACCACCGCCAAGATGATCCTGCGCTCCAGCATTCCCGATGCGGGCGAGATCATTTTCAACGACCGCGGCCGCCCCAGGGACGTGCGCAAGCTCGAAGGCGCGGAGCTGTTCGAATACCGCCGCCGGGTGCAGTTCGTGTTCCAGGACCCGTTTGGATCGCTCAACCCGCGCATGACCGTCTACGACATCGTCAGCGAGCCCCTGGTGATCCACGGCATTGGCAACGAGGACGAGCGTTTTTCGCGCGTCAAGGAACTGATCGGCCTGGTCGGGCTGGATGTTCGCCACCTGCGTCGGTATCCGCACAGTTTTTCCGGTGGCCAGCGCCAGCGCATCGGCATCGCGCGGGCGCTGGCGCTCAGCCCCGACCTGCTTATCTGCGACGAACCGGTGTCGGCGCTCGATGTCTCGGTGCAGGCCCAGGTGCTGAACCTGCTGCTGGATCTGCGCAAGGAAATGAACCTGACCTACCTGTTCATTTCGCACAACCTGGCGGTGGTGCACTACATCGCCGACCGGATCGCTGTCATGTGCGCCGGCAGGATCATCGAAGTGGCCAGTTACGACGCCTTGTTCGACAACCCGGTCCATCCCTACACCCGGGCGCTGCTGGCGGCGGTGCCCAATCCGGATCTGGATCGCAAGCTGGACTTCAATGCCCTGATGGAAGGGAAGGCGTCCATCCCGAGCGCCTGGCCGGTGCCGTTTCGACTGGATGGCACGAGGCCCATGGGAATGATCGATATCGGTGACAACCATTTTGTCCGGGCCCACGCGGATGTTGATGTTTCGGAGTTGAAAGCATGACAAGTCGAACCTTTTCGATCAGGCCTTTGCAGGGCTTTCGTATCACCGCCGTCGCGCTCGCCCTGTGGGCTGGTGCCTCTGCATCCTGGGCCGCAACTCCGACCAAGCTGGTCGAGACACCGATGCTGCAGGAAGATGTGAACGCCAAGAAACTGCCACCGGTCAAGCAACGGCTGCCTGAGAATCCGCTGGTGGTGACCATGGACGGCAAGACCAGCGAACTGGGCCAGCACGGCGGTACGCTCAACATGTTGATTGGTCGGGCGCGTGATGTCCGGATGATGATGGTCTACGGCTACGCGCGTCTGGTCGGGTACGACACCAGCCTCAAGATCGTGCCCGACATGCTCGAGAGCATCGACGTGAAGGAGGAGCGCATATTCACGATGAAGCTGCGCAAGGGCCACAAGTGGTCCGACGGCCAGCCGTTCACCAGCGACGATTTCCGGTACTTCTGGGAGGACGTCGCCAACGACAAGGACCTGACGCCTACCGGGCCACCGGTGAACCTGCTGGTCGGTGGCGCACCACCCAAGGTCGAGTATCCCGACAAGACCACCGTCCGTTACACCTGGCCGAAACCGAACCCGGAGTTTCTGGCACAGATGGC
>JANOUM010000061.1:0-2825 GCA_031416855.1 Rhodoferax sp.
TCGAGCCGGCGGGCGATCTCCTTGGTGCTGTGGCCCTCGGCCACCAGTTGCAGCACCTCGCGCTGGCGCGGGGTCAGCGCATCGCCGGGTTGCTCGTCGGCGCGCAAGCGTTGCACATAGTCGCTGACGATGCCGCGCGACACCGCCGGGCTGAGGTAGGTTTCGCCGCGCAGCACGGCCTTGAGTGCAAGCTCAAGCTCGAGCGGGGCGGCGTCCTTGAGCAGGTAGGCCACCGCGCCGTTGCGCAGGGCCTGGCGCACATATTCCTCGTTCTGATGCATCGACAGGATGATGACGCGCACCTCAGGCAGGGCCTTGGTCAGCCGTGCCGTTGCCTCCAGCCCGTTGAGACCGGGCATGGCGATGTCCATCAGCACCAGGTTGGGCTGCAGCTCCTGTGCCCGCTGCAGCAGCGACAGGCCGTCATCGGCCTCGCCGACGACCTCGACGTCGGGCATCGATTCGAGCAGCTTGCGCAGGCCTGCGCGCACCAGAATGTGGTCGTCTGCCAGCAATACGCGCAATCGTGTCATCGGTGTCCTTCCGGTTCAGGGAGCGGGCAGCGCATGCGCACCGAGCTCCCCATCCCTGGTATCGATTCGACGTCGAGTTGGCCGCCCAGCAGTATGGCGCGTTCCTTCATGCCAAGCAAGCCGATGCTGTCGCCGGCCGCTGCCCGTTCGCGTACGGCGGCGACATCGAAGCCGCTGCCGTCGTCGTGGATGCCCAGCACCAGGCCCTCACCATCATGGAACAGGTCGATGTCGACACGGTGCGCCCTGGCGTGGCGCGTGATGTTGGTGAGCGCCTCCTGGACGATGCGAAAACACGCGGTTTCCACGTCTGGCGGCAGTCGCCCGGGCGGCAAACTGGGCTGGAAGTGGATCTCGAAACCGCCGCGCGCGGAGGTCTGTTCGGCGATGCCGCGCAAGGCAGGGATCAGGCCCAGGTCATCGAGTACGGAGGGCCGCAGGGCGACCGCGAGGCGGCGCACGTGCTGCAGCGCGTCCTCGACGATACGCAGGTTCTCGGCGTTGAGTTCGGTCGCCGAGCGGTCCTTGAAGCGCTCGCGCGCCTGCAGGTTGATCTTGATGGCGGTCAGCGACTGGCCGAGTTCGTCGTGCAGTTCGTGCGCCACCCGGCGTCGTTCCAGTTCCTGGGCCTCCAGCACACGACGCGACAGGCTGCGCAGCTGGCGCGATTTGTCCTCCAGGGCCTCGACGGCGCGGACCCGCTCGGTGATATCGCGGATCAGGCCGATGTAGGTCACCTGACCGAGGTGGGAAATGCGCGTCACCGCCAGGCTGATCGGGAAGATCGCGCCGTCCTTGCGCTGGCCATTCATTTCGCGCACCTTGCCGATCACGCGGGCTTCACCGGTCTGGTGGTAGTGCGCCAGGTAGCTGTCATGGTGCAGCCGGTCATGCTCGGGCATCAGCATTGACACGTTGCGGCCGACCACTTCCCTGGCGGTGTAGCCGAATATGTGCATGGCCGCGCGGTTGAACGACCCGACCAGGCCGTTGCGGTTGATCGTGATGACGGCGTCCACCACGTTGTCCAGAATCGCCTGGGTGTGCATCACCGACTCGCGCAGTGCCTCGCGCCCGGCGATCAGTTCGAGCTCGACGTGTTTGCGCCGCGTGATGTCGTTGAAGGTGCAGATCACCTCGCGCACGCTGCCATCCGGGTGCAGCCGCGGCGTTGCGGTGACCAGCAGCCAGATGCGGTTTTGCGTGGCCGGGCGCAACACACCCATCGTGACGTCCACCACCGGCTGGCGGGTGGCAATGCTCACGGGCACCGGCAGGGTCGGGCCGGCAAATGCCGAACCGTCCTCGTGGATCACGTCCCAGTCGGAATCCAGGCCGGTCTTGCCCAGCATTTGCGCGCGCTCGGCGCCCAGCAGTTTCAGTGCGCGCTCGTTGACGAGCAGAACCTCGCCGGTGGGGCCTTGCAGCAGCACGCCGCTTTGCAGGTTGTCGACCAGATTGCGATAGCGGTCTTCGCTGTCGCGCAGGGCGGAATCTGCGCGGTGCTTGTATAGCGCCATCTCCAGCACGATGCGCAACTCGCGCTCCGAATACGGCTTGAGGACATAACCGAAGGGCTCCGCGTGTTTGGCGCGCTCCAGCGTGGCCTGTTCCGCATAGGCGGTGAGGAACACCACCGGCACCGCATGCAGCCTGCGAATCTCGATCGCCGCCTCGATGCCGCCCACCTCGCCGGCCAGCCCGATGTCCATCAGCACCAGGTCGGGGCGCAGCGCGCCGGCGAGGCGGATCGCGTCCTCGCCGCGTTTGGTATGGGCCACCGGGTCGTAGCCCAGGCCTGTCAGCTGGATCAGGAGGTCACGCGCGACGATGGCTTCGTCTTCGACGACGAGTAGTGTTGGCCGCTTGGTTTCTGGATGCATGGAAGGTGGTGACAGGCCGCAACGTGGGCTGGCCGTGGGGGATCATAGGCGCGTAAAGGACTCTGTGTCAGGGCAATTGCGGGTGATTGACAGGGCTGATCGCCCGATTGCCGGTGCGCCAGCCGGTGGTTGCGCCAGCACCAGCGCCGACAAGGCGGCGCGCCGGCCTGACAGCTGCCGGTCGGGCACGCTGTCAGTGTGTGCGCTGGATGTCGGCCGCAATTTCGAACGACTGCAGCCGGTGGCCATGGTCGAAGGTCTGCGAGGCGATCATCAATTCGTCGGCGCCGGTGCGGGCGATGAAGGCCTCCAGCTGGGAGCGCACCGTGTCGGGGGAACCAATGGCCGAACACGGCAGGACCGAGTCGAGCAGTGCGCGCTCCTGGGGTGACGCGTTTTCATAGTAGTG
>JANOUM010000062.1:0-7940 GCA_031416855.1 Rhodoferax sp.
CGCGCTCCCGACGTCGAACATGGCCCGGTTCTGGTCGTCCACGATCTGGATCTGCAGGCCGTCCGGTGTCGTCTCGAGCCGGATCTGCGAACTGAACTCGGCCAGTTTCGGGTTGTTGGAGATGACCGAGGCGATCTTGGCGCTGAGCGCGGCCAGTTTCTTGGCGTCCTGCTTGGCGACCTCGGCCTTGGCTGCGTCCAGGGCCGCCTTCTTGGTCAGGATCGGATCGGGTGAACTTTCCTTCCGGTTCTGCCCGGCCGTCTTGGCCAGGTCGTTGCCGCCGCCCTGGATGACGCTGTTGCTGGCACCCGCCCCGGAGCCACCCATCATGGACACCTTGAGTGGCGAGGTGAAATAGTCGGACAGGCCCTTTTTGTCGCCCTCTGAAGTGGAGCCGAGCAGCCACATCAGCAGGAAGAAAGCCATCATCGCGGTCACGAAGTCGGCGTAGGCGATCTTCCAGGCACCACCATGCACGGCATGGCCGCCTTTCTTGATCTTCTTGACGATGATCGGCTGGAGCTTTTTACCGTCGGTGGCCATGGCGGAGGGTCAGAACCTGACGGTATTCACTTCTTGCCGCGCACGTGGTTTTCCAGCTCGGCAAAGCTGGGCCGTTCGGTGGAGAACAGCACCTTGCGGCCGAACTCGATTGCGGTGGACGGGTTGTAGCCCTGCATGCTGGCGAGCAATGTCGTCTTGATGCATTGCAATTCCTTGGCAGCGTCCTCGGACTTCTGCTCCAGCAGGCCACCCAGTGGCTCCACCACCCCGTAGGCCAGCAAGATGCCCAGGAAGGTACCCACCAGCGCAGACGCGATCATGCCACCCAGGACCGCAGGTGGTTGACCCACCGAGCCCATGGTGTTGACCACCCCCAACACCGCGGCCACGATCCCGAATGCCGGCAAGGCCCCGGCCAACCGGGCGATGGCCGCGATCGGGGCGTGCGCTTCCTGGTGGTGGGTGTCGATTTCACTGTCCATCAGAGACTCGATCTCGTGCGCATTGAGGTTGCCCGAGACCATCATGCGCAGGTAGTCGGTCATGAACTCGACCACATGGTGGTCGCTGCCGACGGTGGTGTACTTCTTGAAGATCTCCGATTCGTGCGGGGTTTCGACGTCCTTCTCGATTGCCATCAGCCCCTCCTTGCGGGCCTTTTGCAGGATGTCGTAGAGCAGCGCCATCAACTCCAAATACCGTGCCTTGGTGAACTTGGAGCTCTTGAGTGCCTGCGGCAGCAACTTGATCGTGGCCTTGAGTACCTTGGGCTGGTTGTTCACCGCAAAGGCGCCCAAGGCCCCGCCGAAAATCGTGACCAGCTCAAACGGCAACGCAGTCAGGATGACTGCGATGTTCCCGCCGTGGAAGATGTACACGCCAAATATGCACCCCATGGCGACGGTGTAACCGATGATGACGATCATGTTGGAGGGTGGTCAGTTGCGCCGAAATCGTGCACGCATGTACTCAGTCAATAGGTGAATGGACCCATTCTATGTAATCGCGCCTTGGACAAAACGAGAAAAGGGCCCGTGTTGGGCCCTCAAATGCGGGGATGGCTTGCTGGCGGCGGGCCTAGTGGACCATGATCCCGCCGGCCAGTGCGCTTTTTCCGGCCCGTGCCGGCGGCTCGCACAGGCCGCAGACGAAGTGCCGGGCGTTCTCGTAGGGCTCGGTCACGAAGTGCCCGCCGCACTTGGAGCATCGCGTCATCGTCAGCATGTTGTTGTTGACGAACTTCACCAGGCGCCAGGCCCGTGTGATCGACAACAGCGGCTCGACATCGCAAGACGCGATCTGTTCCAGGTAGAGCTTGAACGCCTTCATGATGGCGTCGATGTCCTCCATGGCCGAGACCTTGGTCAGGTATTCGTAGGTGTTGAGGAACAGCGACGCATGGATGTTGGGCTGCCAGGTCAGGAACCAGTCGGTGGAGAACGGCAGTTGTCCCTTGGACGGCGAACGTCCGGCCACCTCCTTGTACAGGCGCAGCAGGCGTTCGTAGGACAGGTTGGTTTCGCTCTCCAGAACCTGGAGCCGTGCGCCCATCTGGATCAGCGTGATGGCGCGCTCGATCTGGCGCGACTCATGGACGATGCTCTTGGCGGCCATGGCCTACATCGCCTCGGCGTAACGACCCGACATCAGGATGCTGGCGTGTAGGCGGGTCGTGGCGTCGTTGTTGACCTTGCTGGTGGTGTGGTTCGTCAGCAGGTTCCAGACAATGTCGTCGTCGACGCGGAAACGGCACAACAACATGTTGCCCGAAGCGATCTTGAGGATCTGTGCCGGTGACAGGCTGGAGATCAGGTCCGCGGATTCCTCCGAAAGGCCGAGCCTGAAGAGCGCCTCTGCCCGGTCGGAGCGGATCAGGTTTTGCGCCAGCATCAGGTAGGTGAGGTTGGCTTCACGAATTTCGGAGACGATTTGGTCGGTGGTCATGGTTTTTCCCTGTGCGAGTCGAGGTCTATTGCCTTGGATGCAGGTATTTTGCTGGGACCGTGAAAAACTTGAATCGGCAAACGGATGCACAGCGTGTCAGGTTTTCGTGGCTGCCTTGTAAGGCAAAAACCTAGTACCTCGGCCCAGAGGTTTCGGAACCTGACGAAAACGATGGATTCGCGGGTTTCTGCGGGCCGGGGACAGCCGCCGGAGCCGCCCGTGCGCGCCGGCCAGCGGCGACGGATGTCCGGCCCAGGGGACCACATCGCCCGTGCCGTGGACGGCGCTGGCACCGGGTCTGGTGTCAGCGCTGCAGGAGGGCCAGCACGCCCTGCGGGATCTGGTTGGCCTGCGCCACCATGGCGGTGCCGGCCTGCTGCAGGATCTGGGCGCGGGACAGGTTGGCCGTCTCTTGGGCAAAGTCCGCATCCATGATGCGCGAGCGCGATGCCGACAGGTTCTCCGACGTCACCTGCAGATTGGCGATCGAGGTCTCGAACCGCGATTGCAGGGCGCCAAGCTTGGCGCGTGCCCCGCTGATGAATGCCAGGGCGGAGTCCACGGTCTTGAGTGCGTCGCTCGCCTTGGAGAAGGTGGTGACGTCGAGGTCGGATACCTTGTTGAGCGTGGATCCAATGTCGGCCGCAAGCAGGTTGGTGTTGGTCACGTCAGCGGCGAAGGACTTGTCGCTATCCAGCGTGATGAACCCCACCACCGTGGCGGTTTCGGGCGCTGCATCTGTTGCCAGGGTGACGGTGGCACCGGAATTCGCGCCAACGCTGTCGAGTTTCTGGACGATCACGTTGCCGGCGTTCACTACGGTGGTGTCGGCCACCGTCACATCGTTGCCGGTGGCACTGGTCAGCACCACGGCGGTCCCGGGTGCATTGAGCGAAGCCGTGACGCCGGTTTTCGAGGACTGGTCATTGATCGCAGCGACGGCAGCCGACAGGCCGTCGCCGGTGGCCACGGCCGAAATGGCGAAGGACACAGCCTGGGGAACGGTATTGTCCGACTGCAGTGTCAGGCTGTAGGAACCCGTGGATGAAAAACTCAAGCTGGCCGCAGTGCGGGCGGTCCCGACCACGCCAGTGGTGGACGCGGCCAGGTTGATCTTGTCCGCGTTCGCCTTGGCGGTGCTGTTGGCGAGGATGTCGATGGTGGTGGTTCCGAGCGAACCGTTGACGGTGAGTGTGCCCGCCGTGGTGGCATTGGCGCCGAACCCCGCCGCCACGCTGTCGGCGCCGGCGGCCTGCAACTGGTTGTTGCCATACACGTTGGTGCGCAGGTTCGCAGTGGACGTCGTGATGGTCTGGTTGGAATTGGCCCCGACCTGAAATTGCTGGGTGCCGAACGTACCATCGAGCAACTTGGAGCCGTTGAACTCGGTGGTCTGTGATACCCGGTCCAGTTCGGCGACCAGTTGTCCGACTTCGGCCTGTAGCGCCTGGCGATCCCCTGCGCTGTTGGAGGCATTGGCCGACTGCACCGCCAGTTCCCGCACCCGCTGCAGGATGTCGCTGGACGCCTTGAGCGCACCTTCCGCCGTCTGGGCCAGGGAGATGCCGTCGTTCGCGTTGCGCGCCGCCTGGTTCAGGCCGCGGATCTGGGTGGTGAACCGTTCCGAAATCGCCAGGCCAGCGGCGTCGTCCTTGGCGCTGTTGATGCGCAAACCGGATGAAAGCCGCTGCAGGGACGTAGAAAGCGAGGCCTGGCTCATGCTCAGATTGCGCTGTGCCGTGAGCGAATTAATATTGGTGTTGATCGTCGAGGCCATCAAGAACTCCTTTAGAGGTCGGCGCGTTTGCCGAATAAATGCGCCAGCAACGCGGCTGACAATGGGGGAACAGTGGGGCAATTGTGGGGATCCGCCGGCCCGGCATGGCACCAATAAGGCGGCGAATTACGGCCTAGTTCGGCGGTTCGGGCTAAAGTTTTTCCCGGATTGCCCGAAAACCTAACCAACGGGTTGCATGAGGGGCTCGTCGTCTGGCAAGCAGTTGATGAGACCGCCCCGGACATGGCGGCCAGGTTCGTACTGGCGTTTTGGCTGGCAGAAATGCCGGGTTCAGTCAGTTTTTCTGGAGGTTTCAATGGCATCCACTATCAATACCAATATCAATACGCTGACGGCACAGCGCAACCTGAGCACCAACCAGGCTTCGCTGTCGACGTCGATCGCACGCCTGTCGTCGGGCCTGCGCATCAACAGCGCCAAGGACGACGCCGCTGGCCTGGCGATTTCGGATCGACTCAATGCCCAGGTCAAGGGTTTGAACCAGGCAGTCCGCAACGCCAACGACGGTATCTCGCTGGCACAGACGGCAGAAGGTGCGCTCAAGGCGTCCACCGACATCCTGCAGCGGGTGCGTGAACTGGCGGTGCAATCTGCCAACGCGACCAACAGCGCCGGCGATCGGCAAGCGATACAGGCTGAGGTCGGCCAGTTGGTGTCGGAGCTGGACCGGATTTCGCAAACCACCGAGTTCAACGGCTCCAAACTGCTCAACGGCAGCTTCGGTACCCAGCAGTTCCAGGTTGGCGCCAATGCCAATCAGACGATCACCGCGGCCACAGCGAACCTGCGTACGGCGTTCTATGGCAACAACCAACTCAAGGCCGCCGGTGCCGATGGCGTTGCTGCCGCGTTTGGCGCGAACGCCACGACCGCAGGCACGTTGAAGATCAACGGTTCCCTGGGCAGTGCCACTGTGACGGTGGCCATCAACAGCACGGCCAAGGCGAACACGGACCTCATCAACACGCAGACTGCCAACACCGGTGTTACCGCCGCGGCGCGCACGGAACTGAGCCTGTCGTTCGGGGCTATTGGCTCCTACAGCCTGACCCTCCAGTCCGACAATGCCAGCGCGCAAACAGTGGCGTTCGCCGTGACCGCTACCGGAACCGCCGATGGCCTCGGTGCTGCGGTGTCTGCCATCAATGACCAGTCCTCCAAGACCGGCATCACGGCAGCACTGAACGCGGGCGGCACGGCGGTAGTCCTGACCAACGCGTCCGGCAACGACATCACGGTCGCCGACACAGCGGTCCAGAACTCCGGTGCGGTCTCGGTGCAGAAGTTGGATACGGCCGGAACAGCGGTGGGCGCAGCGGTATCGCTGGCGGCGGACGTCACGGCCGACAATGCGACGGTGGTGGGATTCATCACGCTGGATTCGGAGAAGACCTTCGCAGCCGACGTGGATACTTCCAACGTCCTGTCCGCCGACGCCAATTCAACCTTGAACAAGGTGTCGGAGCTGGACGTGACGACCTTCGCCAAAGCTACGAACGCGCTCAAGACCGTGGACTCCGCGCTGGCGTTCATCAGCGGCGAACGCGCCAAGCTCGGCGCCTTGCAGTCGCGCTTCGAGACCACCATCTCGAACCTGCAGGTGACATCCGAGAACCTGTCTGCATCGCGTTCGCGCATCGTCGACGCCGACTTCGCGATGGAAACCGCAAACCTGTCGCGGGCGCAGATCCTGCAGCAGGCCGGTACGGCGATGGTCGCGCAGGCGAACCAGCTGCCGCAGGGCGTGCTGGCCTTGCTCCGGTAAGCAGTGGCTGAAAGGCATGTGACAACCAGTCGCTGAGGCACTGGTTGGGAGGCCGGCGGCGGATCGCATATCTGCCGCCTCTTCCCGTTTTTGGGGCAATTGTGGTTTTGCCCCGGCTATTTGGCGTTTAAGCAGTCGATACGACGCACATAATTGTCAGGAAGCGACAGATTTTCGCGCAGGAGGGGTGTATGGCAACGATTTCATCACCAGGCGTCGGCAGCCAGTTGGATGTCAAATCCATCGTGACGCAGCTGGTTGCGCTGGAAAAGCGGCCGCTTGACGGCCTGAAATTGCAGGCGGCGACGGTCCAGACGAAAGTTTCGGCATTCGGCCAGATCAAGTCGCTGGTGTCGGCGCTGGCCGATGCAGCCGGCACGCTCAACAGCCTGACAACCTACAACGCGGTCAGCACCAGGTCCTCCAACACCGCAGCGGTGACGGCGTCTGCGATTGGCGGGACAGCCGCCAACAGCTTCAGCATCAAGGTCGACAGCCTGGCCAAGGCACAGTCCACGGCTTCCGGTGCGTTGCTTCCGGTCGGTGGCGCCCTGGGCCAGGGCACCCTGCGGCTGCAGCTGGGCAAATGGACTCTGGTTCCCGTGTCGTTCACGCCGCAGTCCAGTGCCGGCCCGGTCGACATCGTGGTCAGCGCCTCCGATACCGTGAGCGACGTGGCCAGCAAGATCAATGGCTCCAGCGCGGGAGTCAGTGCGACGGTGCTCAACGATGCCTCCGGCCAGCGCCTGTTGCTGCGCTCACGCAGTACCGGCGAGGCTGCCGGGTTCGAGTTGTCCGTGGCGGCCGACGGCGACGGCAACACGGCCGATGCGGCAGGACTGTCGCGCCTGGTGGTCGGATCGACGATCCAGTACGGCGCCGACGCCAAGATCAAGGTCAACGACATCCCGGTCAGCTCTGGCACCAACACCTTTGCCGATGTGGTCTCCGGCGTGACGCTCACGGCTGTCGCAACCACCTCGACCGATGCCGATATAACGGTCGAACCGAACCGGACGGTGCTCAAGGATGCGGTCGACAGTTTCGTGAAGGCCTTCAACGCCATCAACCAGATGCTCAACGACCTGACCAAGTACGACCCGGCCACCAAAGCGGCCGGCCTGCTGCAGGGCGATTCGACCGCCATCGGCCTGCAGAACGCTCTGCGTGGCATCCTGCAATCGACGACCACGGGGTCCACCTACAAGCGGCTGGCCGATATTGGCATCACCCAGCAGTTGGGGGGTGGCCTGGCGGTGGCAGGCGCCAAGCTCGACGCCGCGTTGGCGAACGGCGACGAAGTCAAGAAGCTGTTCAAGGCCGACAACGGCAACGTCCTGACCAATGGCGTCGCAATGAAGTTCAAGGCCTTCTCGACCGGACTTCTCGCGACCGACGGTCTTTTCAGCTCCAAAGATGCGTCGCTCAAGCGCTCGCTCGATCTCAATGCGCGCGAGCAGACCCAGGTCAATGCCAAGGCCGCCCGCGTGGAGGCGAGCCTCTACCGCCGCTATAACGCGCTCGATGTCCAGCTCAACAGTCTGAGTTCGCTCAATTCGTACATCACGCAGCAGGTGGCGCAATGGAACAAATCCACCAGTTGATCGTCATAGCAAGGACGGGAATACCCGCCTGTTATCAGGCCCCCCGGCTTGATTTGTCGTGGTGATTGCCGATAACAGTGACATAGATCCAAGGAATCGCAAGAAGATGTTTTCACCCCGTTCCAGCAAGTCCGCATCTGCGTATCGGCAGGTCGACGTACAGACCAGCGTGGATCAGGCGACGCCCCACAATCTGGTGGACATGCTGTTCGATGGCTTGCTGGTGGCGGTGGGTTCGGCCCGTGCCGCCATGGGGCGCGGTGACATCAAGGGCAAGTGCACGCAGATCATCATCGCCGTCCGCATCCTCGAAGAGGGACTCAAG
>JANOUM010000063.1:0-1700 GCA_031416855.1 Rhodoferax sp.
TCGGCCAGCGCGACGTCCGGCGATTGCGCCAGTTGCGCACTGATCGCGGTCATGTCGGCATCAAGCGACTTTGCTACCGCGCGCATTTCGACTTGCACATGCGCCAGCGCATTCGGAGTCATCGACTGCACGGCGGTATCGACATACCACAAGGTTGCCGCCAGCATGGCCACCGGAAACGCGATGGTAACGGCTTCCAATGCCACGCGCCACGGGCCGCGCAGCAGTGAGCGGCGCAGCAACCATGGAATCACGCCGCGCCCGGTCTTGGGTTTTTCAGTGCGGGTCATGCGAGGACTCCCGAATTCAGTGTGATGATGCGGCTTGCATGGCGCGCAATCGCGGGATCATGCGTTACCAGGACCACGGCGGCCCCTGTTTCAGCGGCGGCGGCAACCAGCAATTGGGCGATGGTTTGCGCAGTTTTTGCATCCAGGCTGCCTGTCGGCTCGTCGGCCAAAACCACCCGTGGCTCCAGCACCAGCGCCCGGGCAACGGCGACACGCTGTTGTTCGCCACCTGAAAGCTCATCGGTGAGCGAAGCCGCCAGATGAGTTAGCCCGACTCGTTCGAGCGCCTTTCCAACCCGGCGCACACGTTCCGCCCGATCGATCCCTTCAAGCAACAGGGGAACCTCGACATTCTCGGCTGCCGTGGCTTGGGGCAGCAGGGTCATGCCTTGGGCAATGAAGCCGCAATTGCGCCGTCGAAACCTGGCGCGTTCAGTGCCGGTCAGAGTGTTCCAGTCGATGCCCGCCAATCTGACCGTTCCACCGCTGGGTTCGTCCAGGCCGCCAAGCACATAAAGCAAGGTGCTTTTGCCCGAACCGCTTGGCCCCATCAGCCCCAGAATTTCACCCGCCGCGACGCTAAGCGAGATGTTGGTCAGGGCTGAAAACACCCTCCCGCCTTGACCATAACTGCGCATAACGCCGACGGCTTCCAGCGCTGGTCCAATGCTATTGCCCATCGGTCAACACTCCATCCTGCATGATCAATGTATGGCTGGCCCGCTCTGTCACTTGCGGGTTGTGGGTCACGGTCAGCAAAGTCATTGCTTCCTGATCTTGCAGGGCCGCAAACAAATCCAGAATTCCGGCGGCGGTTACTTTGTCCAACTCGCCGGTCGGCTCGTCGGCCAACAGCACCTTTGGGCGGGGTGCCAACGCCACGGCAATCGCCAGACGCTGCGCCTCACCACCGGACAGTTGACCCGTCCGGTGGTGGCCACGATCAGACAGGCCGATCTGGCCAAGCAATTGATCCACCCGAGCCGCAATCGCTGCCACTTTCCAACCCTGGATGTGCAGAGGCAACGAGATGTTTTCAGAAGCGTTCAGATGGGGGTGAAGATTGTCGCGTTGCAGCACCAGACCAACTGAGCGGCGGCGCCACTCGGCGCGTTGTGCGGTCGGCAGCCGCGTCACATCTTCACCGCCAACTGTGACTTGACCCGCACTCGGTTCGATCAATCCCGCGAGAATATGCAGGAGTGTGCTTTTACCGCTGCCCGACGGGCCCATGACGGTGGTCCAGCTGCGCGGCGCCAATACCACATCAACACCGCGCAGAACCACCGTATTGACATGCCCCTTGTGGTAAATGTGGTAAAGGCCGCGCGCCTCCAGTGCCGCCGTCATGGGAGTGTTCATCGTCGATTTCCCCCGCTACTGACCAGACAGGATAGCGACGAGCGTGCG
>JANOUM010000064.1:0-3837 GCA_031416855.1 Rhodoferax sp.
GGAAGCTGCCGGTGGCCGCCACGCTAGCCGGACCGGCCCGAGGCGGCCTGGCCCATGCTCCACAGAGGCAGGAACACACCGAGCGCCAGGATCAGCACCAGGACCGCAATCACCGACAGCAAGATCGGCTCGATAGCCGTCGACAGCCCCTTGATGTTGTAGTCGGTTTCGCGTTCGTACATGCCCGCGATCTCGAACAGCAGGCTGTCGAGTTCGCCGGTTTCCTCGCCCACGGCAATCATCTGCAACACCACCGGGGTGAATACGCCCGTCGCTGCGGCGCAACGTGAAATGCTTTCGCCCCGTTCGATGCCGTCGCGCATCTGCTCGATACGGCTGCCGATATAGGCGTTGTCCACCGTCTGCGCCACCACGGTCAGGGCCTGCACCAGCGGCACACCGCTCTGGCTCGATAGCGCGAAGCTGCGCGCAAACCGCGCCAGTGTGGCCTTCAGTACGATGTCGCCGATGATCGGCAACCTGAGTTTGCGGCGGTCCCAGCGGTAGCGCCCTTCCGGCGTGCGCAGGTAAACCCGCACCAGTACCACGGCGGCAATCAAGGCCGCCAGCAAGATATGCCACCAGGCCACCATCCACGAGGAAAAACCCAGCAGTCCGCGCGTGATCAGCGGCAGTTCGGCATTGAAGCCGGCAAAGACCTTGGCAAACACCGGAATCACGAACACGTTGATCACCACCAGCGCGATCGCCATGGCGATGATGACGAAGCTCGGGTAACGCATGGCCTGCTTGATGCGCTCTCGCACATCGCGTTCGAACTCCATGTGCTCGTTGAGGCGCAGAAAAACCTCGGTTAGGCGCCCTGTCATCTCGCCAACCCGGATCATCGAGACATAAAAGGCGCCAAACAGGCTGACATGGCGCTGCAGCGCCACCGACAGTTCGCGCCCCTGGTCGAGGCTGGCCCGGATGTCCTGCAACAGCTCCACCATGGCGGGTTTGACTGCCGAGGCCTGCAGGCCGGCGAACGCCCGCAGGATCGGCACCCCGGCCTTGCTCAGCGTGTACATCTGGCGCGAGAACACCAAAATATCCTCCACCGAGACCGGCTTGCGGTTGAGCCGGATCCACCACGCCTCGGCCCCGCCCGGTGTTACGCTGGCCGCAGCCATCGCGATGTGCACCGGCGCCACACCCATCGAGACGAGTTGGTCCGCCACCGCGCCCTCGCCCACCGCGTCCAGCTGCCCGGTGACCAGCTCACCGCGGCCGTTGCGGCCACGCCATGCGTAGGTGGCCATGGGATCAGTCGATTCCGTCGTCGTCCTGGCCCACGCGCAGCGCCTCGGCGACGGAGGTGCGGCCCTGGCGGACCAGCTCCAGCGCGTGGGCGGCCATGGTGTGGCCCTGCATGCGCTTGTGCCCGGCGCGCATGAACGCGGCCGGATCGGCGCGCGTGGCGGCTGCCGTTAGCTCCGCGTCCATTTCCAGCAGCTCGTACACGCCCTGGCGACCCGTATAACCGGTGCCGTTGCAGGCCGAACAGCCGCGCCCGCGTTTGGCAGTGAGTTGTTCACCGGCGGGCATCATGGCGCTGAGCCAGGCCTGCTCCTGGGGGCTGGGTCGTTGGGGCTCGGCACACACATCGCAGTTCACCCGCACCAGGCGCTGGGCGATCACCGCCTGCAGCGAGGTCGACACCATGAAGGGTGGCACCCCCATGTCGAGCAGTCGGAACGGCGTGCTGATTGCATCTCGCGTGTGCAGAGTCGACAACACCAGGTGCCCGGTGATGGCGGCGCGCAGGCCGATCTCGGCGGTTTCAGGGTCGCGCATCTCACCCACCAGGATCACGTCCGGATCCTGCCTCAAACACGCACGCAGCACGCGCGCGAAGCTCAGCTCGATCTTGTCGTTGACCTGCACCTGCGTCAGGCCGGGCAGGCGATACTCCACCGGGTCTTCCACGGTGATTACCTTGAGTTCGGCCGCGTTGATCTCGGCCAGCGCCGCGTAAAGCGTCGTCGTCTTGCCCGATCCGGTCGGACCGGTCACCAGCACCAGCCCGGAACTGCGGCCCAGCACTTCGCGGAACCGGCGCAACACCTCCACCGGCATACCGAGCGAATCGAGCCGGCGCATGCCGCCGCCCTGGTTCAACAAGCGCATCACGACCGATTCGCCGTAACTCGTGGGCAACGTGGACAGCCGCACGTCGATCGTGGTGTCTTTCAGGCGCACACTGAACCGGCCATCCTGTGGCAGGCGCTTTTCGGAGATGTCCAGGCCGGCCATCAGCTTGAGGCGTTGGGCCAATGCGGCACCAATGCGTTTATCCGCCTCGGTCTGGGTCTGCAGCACACCGTCGACCCGCACGCGGATATGCAGGCCGGCCTCCTGGGGCTCGATGTGCACATCGGATGCGCCGACTTGAATCGCGTCCTCGAACATCGACTGCAGCAGCCGCACGACCGGCGCGCCTTCCAGACCGGCCGTGGCCGTGAGTTCGCCGAAGTCGACCGCGTCGCCCAGGTCTTTTTCGAGCGCACGGGCGAGGCCACTGATTTCGTCGGTGCGCCGGTAGAGCCGGTCGAGCGCCAGCGGCACCTGGCTCTCGGGCACCGCGGCAATACCGATGTTGCGCTTGAGCAACCGGGTCAGTTCGTCGAAGGCGGCCAGGTCAAGCGGATCGGCCAGCGCCACCAGCAGCGAATCGCCCTTGTCCTCCAGCACGACGGCGCGAAACCGGCGCGCGGCCGATTCAGGCAACAACTTGACGACGTCGGCGCGAAACGGGAATGTCTTGAGGTTGACAAAGGGAATGCGCAGTTGGCGGGCCAGGCCGTTGGCCAGCAGCTCCTCGGTGATCACGCCGCTCTCGATCAGCAGCCGTCCGATCTTCTTGCCAGTCTGGCGCTGCAACTCCAGCGTCTGTTGCAACTGCTCCTGCGAAATCAGCCGCTGCTGAACCAGCACATCGCCCAGCCGCAATTTTTCGGGGCGGCCATGAACAGCCCGTGCAAAATCAGACGCCGGTATTGCGGCAGTGGCCATGGTCAGCGCGTCTGCGGACAGGAAACGGACGTCATGCCTGCGGTTGCTGCATGCCTAATGCAGGTGGCGCGGTTTGCGCCCGCCCCCACTATGGCCGGACCCGCCATGACCGCCGCCCGACCCGCGCGGCCGTTTGCCGAGGTCGAGCGAACTGACCAGGGCATCGAAACGCTGGGCGAACAGCTTGTCGATTTCTGCGACCACGCCCGACAGCTCCGACCCATCGAAATGGCGCTCCATCATGCCCACGACATCCTGCACCAGCAGATCCCGCTGCACCTGCATGATGGCCGACGGGGTGGGGCCGACAAACAACATCGTGAAGTCGTCGCGAGACTCCGCCCATTGCTCTTCTTCTTCCTCATCGAACTCGGTGTCGTAGAAACTCACCTCAATGGCCGCGCCGGTCTCTGCCAGCTCATTGAGGTTCATGCACATTTCGTCGAGTGTCTGGCGGAAATCATCATCGCCTTCGACCGTCCAGCAAATTTGCAGCACGTGCTGGGGCGCATCGAATTTGATACCGGGCTCGTCTTCGTACGAACTGCGCGCGCCGTCAGCCAGCGAACGGGCTCCGGCGTATTTCCAGATCGGCTTGAGAGCTTCCTGGATCTGATCGAACTTCACCTCGGCGCGCAGCGGCACGTCGCCGTGGATATGAATTTCGAATGGGGGGGTGGGACTGGACATGGGCTGCAAGTGTAGTGCCGCCGGGGCTGGAATGACAAATCAGGTCGCTTTGGCGATATGGAAGCCGATGCGCGGGAAATGGACGTGCACCAGGCCCGCGCGCTCGTCGACGCGCGCCAGCACGACCTCCTC
>JANOUM010000065.1:0-6646 GCA_031416855.1 Rhodoferax sp.
CTAAGGTCATCAAGATACGACCAGCGAGTATGGATTTTGGAATACTTTCCATAGGTATGTCTTTTCTGTGAAGTGAGATGATCCGGTCTGGGTGCCGAACGTGGAGTTCAGCGGTGCGCGGCACCTGCGCGCGTCCGTTGGAACGGCAAGTTAGCAGCGGTCGCCGCCAGACGCTCAGCCAGCCAGACTTTAATAACAGACTGCCTTGTAACCCCCAGCTTGCTGGCTTCACGATCTAGCGCGTCAACCATCCACATTGGAAGATCGACATTCACCCGTTTCTGCTCTTGCAGCACGCGCTTAGCTTTAGACAAGTCCAAAGAGGCCGTCATGTCGACGCCCTCGTCAAACTGCTGCTCGAACTTTTTAAATTTCATAAAGTGCCACCTCTTCTGTGCGTGCGCGACGCACGGATATCAATCGGACATTGGACTCACGGTAGGTAATGACGGCCGACCAATGCTTCCCATCAATAAGCCCAATAACAAGATATCGCGGTTCATCATCGGTTTTTGCCGGAACCTCCAGCAGCATCGGATCATTCCAGAGGCTCTGTGCTTCCACGAAATCGATGCCGTGTTTCGTGCGATTGGACTCGCTCTTTGCAGTGTCAAATTCAAAGAAGTGCACAGTATAGAAACTATACCTTAATGGACATCAGCGCACCAGCCAACTTGAGCTTCTAACGTGGAAGTCACCGGCGCTGCGCGGCTTTATCGCGCCGCGTCCGCGTAGACTGCCGGGTTGCCTATGGCTACACTTGAAGCGATCGTTTCCACTCGGCCAATGCGATTGCAAGAGAACTTTCTAGCCACTCCGCAAATCGCTTTTGGGTGCTATCAAAGGTTTCTGCATAGTTGAACTGAAACAGATCTGTTGCTGCGGGATGAAGATTTACCATTTCCGTCCCACCGTCTTCGCGCGGCCCCTTCAGATAGGTAAACGCGGACGCGGCGAGAATACCTGAATCTCCTGGACCATACCCATGAAACGTGACAACGTAATCAAATTCGAGATCTGTCGTTAGCGTCATTCGAACCCATGACCGATGCTTGTCAAAGTTTGCAAAATAATCGAAATGATTGGCGGTTTCGACAATCTGCTTCTGAAAGTAATGGCGTTGCGGTGATGTGTTTCCAGCAGCATTCGTTCGGGCTTGGTACTTATGCTTTATTTGCGGCGGGGTCAATGAGCGAAGATCGCCATCGAGTGTGTTTGCAAGCTCCTTGAACTTGAAGTCAACTACTTCAAAAAGCTTGTCTGCATGGTCGAAAACAGCGGAAACCTTCTGATTTTCCTTTGTGAATTTCAACTTCAGCAGCTCCAGCGCCGAGCTAATGATTTGATCCGCATACTTGCTTTGCTGAACCTGCTGCTCAAGACCAAGCGCCTTGAGAACTGTATCTCTTTGTCGCCGAGCAAAAAATGAAACCAAAGGTGACAAATCACGTGCATCTGCTGATTCGAGTGCGCCAATATATTCCTTGCGATCTGACTCACGTACCACAAGTGGGAATAGACCTTCACGCAAGAACACCAGCGAGGCAAGGGCACGTGCGACGCGACCATTGCCATCCTGGAAAGGATGTATCTGCGTAAATCTATGATGCAACCAAGCCGATTTAACCTCAGGAGAATATGTGGGCTCTGCCTCTCGGTACATACTGACCAAACTTTCCATCTCATCCTTTGTTAGCTCAGGAGGACAGTAGCCGTGCACAACGCCATCTGGTCTGCGTGGATTATTAGGCAGCGTCTTGTATTCGCCTTTTTGTAGGGTCACACGGATAAGATCGCCGGATTCTGTCACTGCATCCGTGTAATCTTGGTGCGCGGTGAACTGGGCCTGTAGCCCCCGAATAAAGTACTCAGAAAGCGGTTCCTCACCTTTTATGTAACCGAATAGCCCTTCGACGATACCGAGGTGGTCATTTATCAATGCTTGAATGTGTTCGGCGTCTTTCTGAGCTACGCCGCCACGATGGGAAATGATTGATGACTCTATCCCTTGCTCGATTAGAACCTCTGTCACGCCTCTATCCCATGTGTAGAGGCGTTCAATGATTCCTGTCTCGATTGCCCATTCGCGCTGTAACTTCTTGATGAACTCCTTGTAAGCGCCGTCGTCTTCTAGTCGGTCTTTCTTTTCGAGCCAAACCGACGTAAGCGCGCGAAGCTCGGGAAACTTGAAAGTTTCGGGATCAGGAAAGGGAAGAATTCGTTCGTAAGCCATAGGAATACCTTTTGGATTAATTGGCCTAACGTAAAGTTGAGGGGCGCGCCGCTTTTGGCGCGTCCCTCTCGAACGCCAAGTTGGACTGAACCGCCTGCGAGGCGGCTGCCGAATAGGGGCTTGAAACCTTCTCGCCTGTCGTTCGCTCAGATTATGGGCGCTCGCGTGTCTCGTTGGCAAACCAAAGCCAAGCCAGCATCCTGCGAGCCCTGGTGTGGCCGGCGTTGCGGCCCAAGCATCGACCGGCGCGTGTTTCGCGAAGGCCGAGCGCTTGCTCGGGACGCGCCGCACCTCGGCGCATCTGCCCCTGCCATGTGCACGGGGACTACCCCGTTTCCGGTGCGAAATCGATACTCCAGTCTTGCGCGAGCCAGCGCCAGCCCTTCAGGAGACTTCCAAACACGGCAGAACAGGGGCGGAACGCAGCGCCCGACGCGCTTGAATCTGTCTTTGGATGCAGGCTTAGATCCGTTGGGCGTTGATAGCCCAGCCGAAAATCATCCTTCTCGGGCGTCATCTACGGGTTACCCCTTGCCGTCGGGCCACATCCATCGGCCCCGAAAACCCTCGCGCACAGCCGATCCCCGTAGCCCTGCTCTGCGGGCCACCTGAACGGTGATGAATCGGAATCGTCAGGCCGCTTGCAGCGCCTGGCACTGGGCCGGCGCCCGCGGTGGCGCGCGCGCCTGCAGCCCCAGGTGCGTGCGGATCTTCTCGATCACCGGCGGCTCCAGGATCGCCGCAATGATCTTCAGAGCGCCACCGCAGTTCGGGCAGTGCTCCAGATCGAGATCGAACACCCGCTTGAGCAGCTTGGCCCAGCTCAGCCGCACCGGGCGGTGGTGTGCGCAGTGACTTTCGCAATAACGGGCAATGCAGCCGATGTGCCAGAGCCAGCACCCGGGCTCCCACACGCCTGCTGCAGCCAAGTCGGCGGCGCACCGTCCCTGGTTGGTGCAGCCCCGCCGCCGGCACCCGAACCCGCCAAGCGCTCACCCGCGCACTACCTGTGGGCGGTGTTGATCGCCAGAATCTACGAGGTGTTCCCACTGACGTGCCCGATCTGTGCCGGGTGGGCAAATGCGCATCATGCCGCCCAGCGACGTGGAAGCGCATTCTGACGACCCGCAATACTTGACTTCAACCGGGATGAGTGGGGGTATGTAAAAATATGGCTAGCCATAATTTACCAAGGTCATACGATGCGCGTCATTGCCGTTTACGAAGCCAAAAACCGCTTTTCTGAAATGATCGCCGCCGTCGCGCAAGGTGAAGAAATCACCATTACGCGCCACGGTATGCCGGTAGCGCGGCTGGTGGCTATCGGCACTACCGAGCTGCCCTCGTTGGAGCAGCGCCAGCGTGTGGTCAGCGCCATGCAGCAACTGCGCGCCTTGGGCACCGACAGCGAGTTGGGCTGCACCGTCACGCAAGCCATTCAAGCGGGACGTGATTGATGCCCTTTGTACTCGACAACTCGGTGCTCACGGGCTGGTACCTGCCCAGCCAGGCCACCGACTACAGCAACGCCATAGCGATCCGGCTGGAGGTGGACAAAGCCCTGGTGCCGCAGCTGTGGCAACTGGAGCTGGCGAATGTTTTGAAAACCGCCTGTACCAAGGGCCGATTGACCCAAGCCCAGGCGCGCCAAATTCTGGACACCCTGAGCCACCTGCCGATTGAAGTTGACATCGGTGCACCGCCCGGTCAGCGGCCCTTGTTTGAGTTGGCAATGCGTTACAACCTGAGCAGCTACGACGCGGCGTATTTGGAACTTGCCATGCGCCACGGCTTGCCGCTGGCGACGCAAGACGAACAACTCAAGCTGGCTGCTAGGGCGGCCGGGGTTGATGTGCTTTGAACGCCCGCCCATGAGTGCCGTTTTTCCAGTGCGTGTCCGAAGCCAAAGTTGTCATCGACCACCAAACCGTGGGCGAGATCGGCACCGGGCTGCTGGTGCTGCTATGCGCCGAGCGCGGTGACCGCAAAACACAAGGCGACGAGCTGCTGGCCAAAATTTTGAAACCACGTATGTTCAGCGACGGTGCTGGCAAGATGAACCGCAGCGTGCAAGACCTGGATGACGCAAGGCTCTCCGGTGGCCTGCTGGTGGTGAGCCAGTTCACGCTGGCAGCCGACGTGTTGGGTGGCAACCGCCCCAGCTTCGCCAGCGCAGCTAAGCCTGACGAGGTGCGTCGTTTGTACGACTACTTTGTAGAGCAGGCTCGGGCGCCGAAGCTGTGCAGGTGATCGGCCAGCCAGCAAATGGTCAGCGTTTTTCCGCTGCCCGCCGAATGATTGATCAGGTACTTGCGGCCAATGTCCCCCTGCTCGGCAAAGTGCGCTGAAATGCTGTCCGCCACCTTGCGCACCGTGCGGCTCTGGTGGTAGCACGGAAACAGCGTGAAGGCGGCGCGCTCGGGCTTGTCGGCCTGCGCATCGCGATGAGGCACGCCCACCAGAAAAAATGACAGGGCTTCCAGCAGTGAATCCCGCCCCAGCACTTCGCGATACAGAAACTCAACCGGGTATTCAGTGTCGTTCAGTGCCTTGTTCGTCAGCCCCATGTTGTGCCAGCGAAAGTTCTCTTCCCGGCGCGGGTTGGTGGCGTGTTACGTCCGTCGCGATCCAAGGGTCAGAACCCCCCTGACATCCCGGTATTTTTGAGGGCGTTGGCCGTAACGGAGTCGGTCGTAGTCTGGGACGAAGCACCAGCAAGATAGGCCAGTACTCCTTTGTTATCGTGGGAGATTATCAAGACCACCACGAAACAAGCGAGACCAGCCTATGAACCGGATTCTAGCGAGCATCACCACCCTGGATGCCGTCTTCAGCAAACGCGGCGGCGTTGCCGGCAATGAATAGGACATCCGCCGCAAAGTTGCCGCCGTCGGCTTCTCTTCAGGAGTCATCATGACCACTATCAAACTCATTCTTGCCACCCTGATCGCGCTGGCCGCCAGCGCCACCCATGCCACCGGTCTGGCCACATGCGATTCGGGCAACCAGAACACCTGGCAGCCGCAGGAGAAACTCGAAGCCATGCTCAAAGAGCGCGGCTGGCAGATTCGCCGCATCAAGATTGACGGCGGCTGCTACGAGGTCTATGCGGTGAACGAAAAGGGCGAGCGCGTCGAGGCCTATTTCCACCCGGTCACGCTCGCCTCGGTGCCGACCACGCCGCGTTCGCGCTGAGCCAAGCGGACGCCCGCCCATGCGCGTCTGGGATCCGCTGGTACGCATCGCCCACTGGACGCTGGTGGGTTCGATCATCGTCGCGTGGTTCACGCGCCACGGCGGCGGCAAGTGGCATGAATGGGCCGGTTACATCGTGCTAGCCGTAGTGGCGCTGCGCATCGTGTGGGGCTTTGCCGGGTCGGCCTATGCGCGCTTTGCGCAGTTCGTCTACTCACCTGCGGCCACCTTGCGCTACGGCAAGCTGGCCGCAACCGGGCAGGAGCCGCGTTACATCGGCCACAACCCGCTCGGTGGCTCGATGATCGTGGTCCTGCTGGTCACTGCGCTCTTGACGGCGGGCAGCGGCTGGCTCTACACCACCGATCGCTTCTGGGGCATCGAATGGCTTGAGCAAACCCATCTCTGGCTGACCTATCTGCTGCTCGCGCTGGCGGCGCTGCACATCACTGGCGCGATCGTGGAGAGCGTGCGCCACCGCGAAAACCTGATCGCCGCGATGTTCCACGGCAACAAGCGTGAGGCCGGGCCGGGCGACGTGCACTGAGTCGGCCGCTGCCGGTTGAGCTACCCGCATCGGAGGAGAGGATAGGAAATCCAACCGCCTGAGCCCAGATATCGCACTCGCGCCATCCCCAATACCTGCACTTCACCAGCGCCGACACGAACACTGGGCTTCGCTTGGTCCTGATGTTGTGGTCACGCGGGCTTTTGACGCCGCCCGGCAGCTCGAGCGACGCAGGGCAACCCATGGCGCATGTGCCGCGCCGGTTTACCTGTTCACCAATCGGTGCGCTGATCGAGCGTGTCGTCCGGTGCCGTCTAGACTGCTTCACGCCAGGCCGGTTCGAGCTGCCCTCTGCCCGGCACCATCTGCACCCTGCGCGTCACACTCGTCCCAATGATGCGCATGTTGCCACCGCAGACGGGGCACACCAGCGGGAACACCTCGTAGATGCGCGCGATCAGCACGGCCCATAGATAGTGCGCCGGGAAACGCTTGGGTGGCTCGGGCGCCGGTGCCTGCACAGGTGGTACGGCCGCACCAACACCACCGAGCGCATTGCCCAATTGAACACTTCATCGCGGGCATCGGTGCCGTAGTCAGCGGTCAGCTTTTTGAGCGAATCGGCCTGCGTGGCATTCAGAAAAGACCACAGCGCGTCCTCCGCAATGCTGTGATCCGTATCGGTAATGTCGCCCTGTTCGAGCACGCCA
>JANOUM010000066.1:0-4959 GCA_031416855.1 Rhodoferax sp.
CGGCGCATCGCCACGCTGATGGGGCCGGCCTTGCTGGGGGTGGGCGTGGCGCATCTGTCGGCCATCATCAACCTGCAGATCGCGTCGCACCTGACGCCCGGCAGCGTGAGCTGGATGGGTTATGCCGAACGCCTGATGGAATTCCCCACCGCGATGCTCGGCGTGGCGCTGGGCGTGGTGCTGACGCCGCAGCTGGTTGCCGCGAAGGGCGCCAACGACCCGGAGAAATACTCCGCCATGCTCGACTGGGGCTTGCGGCTGGTGGTGCTGCTGGCGGTGCCCTGCACGGTGGCGCTGCTGGTGTTCGCCCAGCCGCTGGTGGCCACGCTGTACCACCGGGGCGCGTTCACCCTACGCGATGTGCAACAGACCACCGCGGCCCTGATGGGGTATGGGGCGGGCCTGCTCGGCATTGTGGCGATCAAGGTGTTGGCGCCCGGCTTTTATGCCAGCCAGGACATCCGCACGCCGGTACGCATCGCCATCCTCGTGCTGGTGCTCACCCAGTTGCTCAACCTGGTCTTTGTGCCGCTATTTGCACACGCCGGCCTGACGCTGTCGATCAGTGTCGGCGCGATGATCAACGCGCTGCTGCTGCTGGCCGGCCTGATTCGGCGCAAGACCTATTTGCCGCGACCTGGGTGGGGCATGTTTTCGCTGCAGGTGCTGGCCAGCACGGCGCTGTTGACGGTGTTCCTGATGTGGGCCGCCAACAGTCTGCCCTGGGTCGGCCCGGCGGTGTCGGACGTGGGACGCATCGGTTTGCTGGGCCTGGTTCTGGTGGGGTCGGCCGTGCTGTATTTCGCCGTCTTGTGGGCGGCTGGTCTGCAATTGCGCCAGTTGTTGCGGCGCTGAGCAGCACACGGGCGGGCGGGCCGGCGCCTGGCTGCGTATTGGCATGCAGGCCGTTCGTGGTCAGAATGCCAGCCAGGCGGGTGAATTCCAATTCTGAGAAAGATGACAAACCCATGCAGTTGAACTACGCAGTTCCCAGTCCGCTGGAGTACTTTGCCTCGCTGGTGCAGAGCGACGAGGAATTTCCGTTGCTCGAGGCCGCGATCAGCATCGGGCAGGATGAATACCCCGATCTCGACGTGCAGCAAGTGCTGGGTGAGGTCGACCAGCTGCTGGCGCGGCTCAAGCGCCGGGTGCCGACCGATGCGATGCCGCTGCAAAAGCTGCGTGCCGTGAACCAGTTCTTCTTTCGCGATCTCAGTTTTCGCGCTAACGTCAATAACTACTACGACCCGGACAACAGCTACCTCAGCGTGGTGCTGAAGACCCGCTGCGCGATACCGATCTCGCTGGCGGTGTTGTGGCTCGAACTCGCGCAGGGCATGGGCCTGCCGGCGCGCGGCGTGGGTTTCCCCGGCCACTTCATGGTCAAGGTCAACCTCCCCAAGGGCCAGGTGGTGATCGATCCGATGGATGGCCAGTCGCTGAGCCGCGAGCAGCTGGCCGAGCGGCTGGAGCCGTTTCGCCGGCGTAGCGGCCTGGTCGACGAATTCGAGGTGCCGCTGGGCCTGTATCTGCAGGCGACCCCGGCGCGAGAGATCATTGCGCGCATGTTGCGCAATCTCAAGGAGATCTACCGGACGCAGGAGGACTGGCCGCGCATGCTGGCGGTTCAGGATCGCCTCGTGGTGGTGCTGCCGCAAGTCTGGGCGGAGTACCGGGACCGGGGGTTGGCCCATGCGGAGCTGGGGCACGCCGCGCCGGCCGTGTCCGACCTGGAGATGTACCTGAAAAATGTCGAGGAAGCGCTGGATCTGGACGCCATCTCGGCCCGGGTCGCCGAGCTGAGACGCGCGCGCAGCGGGTAACCGGTGCCCGGCGCCGCGCGTCAGCGGACCTCGACCGGCGCGCCCTGGCCCCGCGGCGCTATGCTGCCGATCCGATAGACCGTCTCGCCCTGCGCCCGCAGCGTCTGTGTGGTCGCGTCCGCGCTGGCGGCAGCCACCACCAGCACCATGCCGATGCCGTTGTTGAAGGTGCGGTTCATCTCGAAATCGCTGATGCCCGCCGTGGCCTGCAGCCAGGCAAACAGCTCGGTCTGCGGCCAACTGCCCTTGGTCAGGTGGGCCGACAGGCCGTCGGGCAGCACACGGGGAATGTTCTCCAGCAAGCCGCCTCCGGTGATGTGGGCCAGCGCCTTGACGGGGTGCGCGGCCAGGGTGGCAAGCACCGGCTTCACGTACAGCCGTGTGGGCGCCATCAGGGCCACGCGCAGCGGTTGGCCGTCGAGCGTGTCCGGCAGTGCTGCGCCGGCGCGCTCCAGGCACTTGCGCACCAGGCTGAAGCCATTGGAGTGCACGCCGCTGCTGGCCAGGCCGAGCACGACATCACCCACCTGCACGTCCTTGCCATCCAGGATCTTCGATTTTTCGACCGCGCCGACCGCAAAACCGGCCAGGTCGTATTCGCCCGCTGGGTACATGCCGGGCATTTCGGCGGTTTCGCCGCCGATGAGGGCGCAACCGGACAACTCGCAACCCCGGGCGATGCCGCCGATCACGGCCGCTGCCGTGTCCACGTCGAGCTTGCCGCAGGCGAAATAGTCCAGGAAGAACAGCGGTTCGGCGCCCTGCACCAGCACGTCGTTCACACTCATGGCCACCAGGTCGATGCCCACGGTGTCATGCATGTTCCACTCGAACGCCAGCTTGAGCTTGGTACCCACGCCGTCGGTGCCGCTGACCAGCACCGGCTCGCGGTAACGCTTGGGCACCTCGAACAGCGCACCAAACCCGCCGATGCCGGCCAGCACGCCCTCGCGCATGGTACGTTTCGCCAGCGGCTTGATGCGTTCGACCAGCGCGTCGCCGGCGTCGATGTCGACGCCCGCGTCCTTGTACGACAAGGGGGAGGGGGAGGTGTCAGGTGTGGTCATGAAAATCGGGTCGGAAGCTGCGGGTTTGACCCGCGCGGGTCGTGCCGGGCCGCCGCCTCGCGAACGCGGCGACAGACCCCGATAGAATTTGCCAAGATTCTACGGGCTCGCCCCACTCCATTAGCATGCAATTCACCCCCACCCAGAAGTCCGCAGCAGCATGGGGCCTGATTGCGGCCCTGGTGGCCTTTGTCGTGTGGTTGCTGGCCCCGGTGCTCACGCCGTTCGTGGTGGCGGCCGTCCTGGCCTATGCCCTGACGCCGCTGGTCAACTGGCTCGATCGCGCCGGGCGCAGCCGCTTGCCGCGCGTGGTGGCGGTCGTGCTGGTCGAACTGCTGCTGCTGGTGGCCCTGCTTGGCGTCGCGCTGCTGATCGTCCCGATCCTGGCCAAGGAGATGCCGTTGCTGCGCGACCAGGTGCCGGTGCTTTTCGATCGGCTCAACGAAGCCCTGAAGCCCTTGTTCGCGCAGTTTGGCCTCAAGTTGTCGCTGGATGTGGCCAATATCAAGGCATTTGTCCTGAAATACCTGAGCGCCAATTTCGAGGATGCCTTTGGTTCCCTGATGGCCTCGGTCAAGATCGGCGGCAGCGTCGCCCTGGCGATCATCGGCAATGCGGTGCTGATTCCGGTGGCCCTGTTCTACCTGCTGATGGACTGGGACCGTTTCGTGGCCAACAGTTTGCGCCTCGTGCCTGCGCGCGCGCGCGGCGCATTCGACAGCTTCACCTCCGAGGCCGATGCCGTGCTGGGCCAGTACCTGCGCGGCCAGTTGCTGGTGATGCTGATCCTGGCGGTTTTCTACAGCGTGGGCCTGGCCCTGTTCGGGCTCGACCTGGCGCTGCCGATCGGCGTCTTCACCGGTCTGGCGATCTTCGTACCGTATCTGGGTTTCGGGCTTGGCCTGGTGCTGGCCGCACTGGCTGGCCTGCTGGAGTTCGCGGCCGACGCCGGGCCGGCCAAGGCGGTCCTGATGGTGGCGGTGGTGTATGGCCTGGGCCAGCTGATCGAAAGCCTTTACCTCACGCCGCGACTGGTCGGTGAACGCATCGGCCTGCACCCGCTGGCGGTGATATTTGCGCTGCTGGCCTTTGGCCAGCTGCTCGGGTTTGTCGGCGTGTTGATCGCGCTGCCGGCAAGCGCCGTGTTGCTGGTGGCGATCCGTCGCGCCTGGGCGGGCTACCTGTCCAGCGGCTTGTACCGGGGGACCTGAGCCGCATGGCGATGAAGCAACTGGCGCTCGATATCGGCCTGTGCAGCGGGCCGACGCTGCAGAACTTTTGCCACGGCCCCAACCAGTCCGCCCTGAAGCACCTGGCCTTGTGGGTGGGCGAAAAGACGACTGCCGCCACCGGTTCGCCGGTGCCGACCTATCTGTGGGGCCCGTCCGGGAGCGGCAAGACGCACCTGCTCAAGGCGGTGCGCGAGGCGCTGCGCGAGCAGGGCGCGGTGGTCGGCTGGCTCGATGGCACACAAGCCGAGCCTGAGCCCTACCGGGACAACTGGGCTGCAATACTGCTCGATGACGTGCATCTGTATTCCCCGGTCCAGCAACATGCGGCGTTCACCTGGTTCGTCAATGCCCAGGGCCACCAGCGCTGGGTGCTGGGGTCTGGCGACGCGCCGCCTGCGTCGCTGCAGGTGCGCGACGACCTGCGCACCCGACTGGGGTGGGGCCATGTATTCGGGCTGCAGGTGCTGAGTGAGCCTGAGCGCCGCTCCGTGCTGCGTCAGGCAGCCGATGCGCGTGGCGTTTTTCTGAGTGACGAGGTGATGGATTTCATGCTGACCCGCTTCAGCCGCGACCTGGGCAGCCTGATGGAACTGCTCGACCTGATCGACGGTTATGCCTTGCAGACCAAACGCGGCATCACGATCCCGATGATCCGCGCGATGATGGAGAACAGCTGAGATGGCTGCTTTCGGCCCTGGGCGGGAGGGGTCACGGGAGGGGTCGTCACGGGAGGGGTCATCTCAAGCCATAATGAAAACAACCAAAAAAAGCTTAAAAATGCCAAAAAAGCAAAAAGCCAGAAAAGACCCCAACCCCGCCCCACAATGCAATAAACCC
>JANOUM010000067.1:0-7259 GCA_031416855.1 Rhodoferax sp.
CCCAGCACGGTGAAGGTGTCGCGCACGCCATGGTTGCTCTGCACCAGCGCGGCCACGGTGTAGGCCCGGCCGTCGATGACCACGGCGCGCGAGGAGGTACCGGTGCCGCCCTTGAACTGGTAGCTGCGCATGCCGTTGCCACCACCGACGTTGCCTTCGGCCACCGCGCCGGCTCGGGCGCCGTCCAGCGCGGTCAGTGCGTCGGCCTCCGTCACGTGCTGGCCGTCGATGTCGTTGTGCCGGCCGTCATAGGTCTCTGCCACGACGGGCATGGCCCACAGGTGTTGGCCCGGCCAGACCGACGCGTAGTGCCGGATCGTCCAGCGCACGGCCGCATGGTGGACGATGCCGACGCTGTGGGTGTTGGTGATGCAGATGGGGCCGAAGAAGTAACCCGCGTCCTCGATCCAGTGGGTGCCCGTCATCTCGCCATTGCCATTGAAGCGGTGGATGCCGGCCCATACCGGCTGGGGCTCGGGGTGGTAGCCCCGTGGCAGGATGGCCGTCACTCCGGTCTTGATCGTCTTGCCGTCAGCGGATTGGCCGTCCAGCGTTGTGTAACCGACCAGTACGCCCGGCACGTCGGTGATGGCATTGAACAGCCCGGTTTTTCCGGGAAACGGCAGGCCGAGTTCACGACCGCGTGGTTTCGCCACGATTTACGCCTGCGGGGGTAATCGCCTGCATCCAGGGCGCGGGCTTGCGCCGCAGGTTCCCCGTGCGCGGGTCATCGCAACCTCCCCACCACCGCCCGCATCGGCTGCAACACACTGGCGCCCAGTTTCTTCGACCGCGCACCGCTCCACCCATGGACAGTATCCGGCAAAGCGGCGTTGTCCGTGAACGGCATCTCCAGCGTGAAGGCCAGACAATCGAAATTCTGGGCGATCCAGTTGGTGGCCAGGGTCGGGTTGGCACGGGTGCCATGGGCGGGGCCATAACCCTCCTGCGTCTGGAAATCCGGGCTGGCGGCCAGCCACGCTTCCTTGAACGCGTTCTGCAGCGCCTCGATACGCGGTGTGAAACCGTCGATCCCGTCCGAACCGATGACAAAATTGAACGGCAGGGCCTCGTCGCCATGGGCATCCAGGCACAAATCCACACCGGCCTGTTGCATGCGCCGACGCACCAGGAACACCTCGGGCGATTGCGCCATGCTCGGCGCGAGCCACTCGCGGTTGAGGTTGGCGCCGCCGGCATTGGTGCGCAGGTTGCCGCGCACGCTGCCGTCCGGATTCATGTTGGGCACCACAAAAAAGACGCACTGGGCCAGCAGCACCCGGGCCAGCGGCTCATCGGCGTCGAGCAGCCGTTCCAGGAAGCCCTCAACAAACCACTCGGCCATGGTTTCACCCGGATGCTGGCGCGCTACCAGCCAGATCTTGCGGCGCTGCGCCTCAGGCACCGCGCTGGCGGCATCGGTGATGCGCAGCAGGTCCATATCGCGCCCGTCCAGGCTCTGGCCCAGATGCTCGACTTGCACATGCTTCGATACCGCTGCCGAGGCGATCAGGTCGAGATGGCGCTCCCACGAATAGGGTTCGAAATAGGCAAAGTAGATGTTGTTGGTCTCGGGCGTGGTGCTGGCCGTCATGACCGTGCCATCAAAACCCGTGGCAATGCGAAACCAATGCTGGCGGTCATGGGTGGCCACCACCTGGTAGCCCGCCCAGCCCGAGGGATAGGCACACTCCGAGGCATTCACGAACCGCAGGGTCACTGGCACGCCCGCAGCACCCTGCAGGCGGAAATGGAACCACTGCGCAAACTCAGCGGCGTTGTCGCGCGGGATGCGCAGCTGGATGTCGGCCGGGTCGTCGAGTCGCACGACCTCGATGGCGCCGGAATCGAACTGGGTGGAAATGTGTAGTGGGGGCATGACCGTAGGGATCAAAATTCAGGGCTCGGAGGCCGGATCATTGTGCGCCGGATCGCGCAGGTACCGCTGCATCGCGGCGGCGGCCATCGGGCGCGCAACCAAAAGGCCCTGGAACTCGCTGCAACCCAGCCCGCGCAATGCATCCACCTGCGCGCCCGTTTCGACCCCCTCGGCGACCGTGAGCAACTTCAGGCTGCGGGCCATTTGCGTGATGGCGGTCACGATCGGATGGCCGTGCGGATCGGTCGCGACGTCCTGGATAAAGCTACGGTCAATCTTGAGGCGATCGATTGGATATCGCTTCAGGTAGGCGAACGACGAGTAACCCACACCGAAATCGTCAATCGCCAGGCCGACTCCCAGCGCCTTCTGAGCCAGCAGGCACCCGACCAGGGCAGGCCCATGGTCCATCAGCACCGACTCGGTCAATTCGATCTGCAGGAACCTTGGCTCCAGTCCGGCCGACTCCAGGGCTGCCTGCACCTGCTGCACCAGAGCGGGGGGAAGATCGCCCATCTGCAGCGTCCGGCGGCGCTCAAAGGCGAATCACGCCCTGGTCAAGCGCAAGCCGGCGTCGACCAGTAGCACCTCGCCGGTGGTCTTGGTCGCATGCACACCCAGGTACCAGGCGGTTTGCGCCACGTCTACGGGTGCGATCACGGCGCCCAGCACGGATCGGGCCTTGTACGACTCCACCGTGGCCTCGTAGCGCCCTGGGCCCAGGCCGTCCTGCATCCAGGGTGTTTCGACCAGGCCGGGCGCGATGGCGTTGACCCGGATATGCGGGCCGAGCGCGCGCGCCAGTCCGACGGTCATGGCGTTGAGCGCGCCCTTGGACGCCATATAGGCGATCGACGAACCGGTGCCGAGCATCGACGCGATCGACGACACGTTCACGACGGCGGCACCGGGATGCTGACGCAGCAAAGGCGCGAAAGCCCGTGTCATCTGGTAGGCGCCCACCACGTTGACGGCATAGATCTTGTGGAAGTCTTCGGCGTCCAGCGCGTCGAGGTCCTTCATCGACGCGAACTTGGTGGTGCCGGCGTTGTTGACCAACACGTCCGCCCGACCCCAGCGGGCCCGTGCCTGCGCCGCCAGGGCGCGGCAGTCGGCATCCTGCGCCACATCGGCCTTGACTACCAGGACGTCCGCTCCCAGCGCCCGGCATTCGACGGCCACGGCCTCTGCCGGTTCCGCCGCACGCGAATAGTTCACCAGCACGTCCCAGCCCTGGCTGGCGAACAGCCGCGCAGTGGCCGCACCGATGCCGGACGAGGAGCCGGTCACAACACATACATTGCGGATCATGGAGTTTTCTCTGGTTGGGAACTGGCTGCGCGCAACTCGCGCTTGAGCACCTTGCCGATCGGGCTGCGCGGCAATTCATCGAGCAACTGCAGGCTGCCCAGTCGCTGGGTCTTGCCGAGTTGGGCATTGGTCCACTGCAGCAAGGCATCGGCGGCAACGCCCGGCCCGGGGCGCAGCACCACAAAAGCCGCCGGGGTCTCGCCCCAGTGCTCCGAGGGCACACCCACCACCGCCACCTCCAGCACTGCCGGGTGCTGCCGCACGACGGCTTCCAGGTCACTCGGGTAGACGTTGAATCCGCCGGAAATGAGCATGTCTTTCTTGCGGTCGAACAGCGTCAGAAAACCCTCGGCGTCGAAACGCCCGATATCCCCGGTGCGGATGAAACGTTTTCCCTGCGGGTCGAACCACTCGGCCTCGCGTGTCTTGTCGGGCTGCCCGTGGTAACCGATCATCATGCCGCCTGAATGCCCAACCACCTCGCCCGCCGCGCCCGGACCGACTTCGACACCGTCGTCGTCGATCAGCCGGATGTCGTGCCCGACCGCGGGCCGGCCCACCGTATGCAGCTTGTCGGGAAAGTTGTGTGCCTCCAGGATGCAGGTGCCACCGCCCTCGGTCATGCCGTAGTACTCGACCAGACCACCGGGCCAGCGCTGCAGCACGTCTGCCTTCAGCGCAGCGCCAAACGGTGCGCTGGTGGAGAACTTCATGCAAAACGAGGACAGGTCGTAACGGTCGAAATCCGGATGCGCCATCAGCCGCTGGTATTGCACCGGCACCAGCATGGCGTGTGTGACGCGGTGCTTCTGTGCCAGTTCCAGGAAAGCACCGGCCTCGAATTTGGGCATCAGCACCGCGGTGCCACCGGCACACAGCGTGGGAAAGAACACCACCAGGGTGGTGTTGGAGTACAGCGGCGTCGAGACCAGGGCCACGGTGTCAGTGGCGTATCCATAACTGGCCCCGCGGCGCACATGGGCCCAGCGCATGCTGTGAGGTTGCACTATCCCCTTGGGCTCCCCGGTGGTACCAGACGAATAGATGATGTTGAAAGGCCAGGACGGCCGCACCTGCACCGGCGCGGGCCGCTGCCCGTCCGGCGAGCACCAACCCGCCAGCGCCGGCACGGGTGCGTCCGCGCCGATTGCGATGCGCCCGGCGTCGCCAGCGTCAGGCGGGCCCATCGCCTCGGCACCCTGGTCATCCACAAATACCAGGCGGGCCTGCGCGTCCTGCACCATGCGTCGCAGGCTCGCCGCACCCGATCCCGGTGCCAGCGGAGCCACCACCACACCGGCGCGCAGGGCGCCAAGGAACACCAGCGCGAAGTCGATCGACATGCCGGCGCAGATGGCGATTGCATCACCCGGCCGCAAACCGTCGCGCTGCAGACCGCAGGCGATCCGATCCATCGCGCCGTCCAGGGACGCGTAGTCCAAACTGCGCCGACCCATCACCAACGCCGGCCGGCGTGGCGCTCCGAGCGCATGTGCATGCACCAGATCGGCAATGATTCCAAAATCGAGCTCGGTCCAAACAGTCATGGTGCGGCAGTCCCCTGGCAGATACCCGCCATGGTAACGGGCGAGCAGGCTGGATGGCACGCCGCCATGGCGTATGCGCGACAATCGAGGCTGGTGACAGCCCCCGGCTGTGTCGCATTGTCTACCCCCTTCAGGACCCTCCCCCATGACCTACCCGCACGTACAACTGCTGATCAACAACGAATGGCGCGCGGCGCGCGGCGACGCCACCATCGCCGTGCACAACCCCGCCGACGGCGCCGTGATCGGCAGTGTGGCGCGTGCGACGATCGCCGATCTGGACGAGGCGTTGGCGGCGACCGAAAAAGGCTTCACCGTCTGGCGCAACACCCCGGCACTGGAACGCGGCAAGATCATGCGCGCCGCCGCCGCCCTGCTGCGTGAACGCACCGAAACCATCGCCCGCCTGATGACCCTGGAACAAGGCAAACCCCTGGCCGAAGCGAAAGGGGAGATCGGCATGGCCGCCGACATCATCGAATGGTTTGCCGACGAAGGTCGCCGCGTGTATGGGCGCCTGGTGCCACCGCGCGCGATGAACCAGCAGCAGATGGTCCTGAAGGAGCCCGTCGGGCCGGTGGCGGCGTTCACGCCCTGGAACTTCCCGATCAACCAGGTGGTGCGCAAGGTGAGCGCGGCGCTCGCCACCGGGTGTTCGATCATCGTCAAGGCGGCAGAAGAAACCCCGGCCTCGCCGGCCGAACTGGTGCGCGCATTTGTCGACGCCGGCCTGCCGCCTGGCGTGTTGGGTCTGGTCTACGGCGACCCGGCCGAGATCAGCAATTACCTGATCCCGCACCCGGTCATCCGCAAGATCACCTTCACCGGCTCCACACCGGTGGGCAAGCAGCTGGCGGCACTTGCCGGCAAACACATGAAACGCGCCACCATGGAGCTCGGCGGCCATGCCCCGGTGATCGTGGCGGCCGACGCCAACATCGCCAATGCGATCAAGGTCATCGCTGGCGCCAAGTTCCGCAATGCCGGCCAGGTCTGCATCTCGCCAACACGCTTCCTGGTGCAAGAAGCGGCGCGCGAGGAGTTCGTGGCCGGTCTCGTGGCCTATACCAAATCGCTCAAGGTCGGCCCGGGCCTGGAAGCCAGCACCCAGATGGGCCCGCTGGCCAATCCGCGCCGGCTGCTGGCCATGCAGCGGATCACCCAGGACGCCGTGACCCGTGGCGCGACGGTGGCCGCCGGTGGTGAGCGCATCGGCTCCTCGGGCAACTTCTTTGCGCCCACCGTGATCCTGGACGCGCCGCTGGACAGCTCGGTGTTCAACGACGAACCGTTCGGCCCGATGGCGGCGGTGCGCACGGTGAAGAGCATCGACGAAGCTATTCGCGAGGCCAACCGGTTGCCATTCGGCCTGTCGGCGTATGCCTTCACCAGCAGCATCAAGACCGCGCACCAGTTGTCGGCCCAGGTGCAGACCGGCATGTTGTGGATCAACCAGCCGGCCGCGCCGTGGGTGGAGTTGCCGTTTGGCGGCGTCAAGGATTCCGGTTACGGCAGCGAAGGCGGCCCGGAGGCGCTGGAAGCCTACCTGACGACCAAGACCGTGGCGATGACCAGCGTGTGAGCGCGCCCACCACGTCGCCACGGGCATTCGCGTCGCTGGACCTGCACCCGGCGACGCTGGAAAACCTGCAGGCGCTTGGCTACCAGGAGATGACGCCGATCCAGGCGGCCAGCCTGCCGCCGGCGCTGCTCGGCAAAGACCTGATCGCCCAGGCCCAGACCGGCAGCGGCAAGACAGCAGCGTTCGCGCTGGCGTTGCTCGCCACGCTGAATCCACGCCGCTTCGCCGTCCAGGCGCTGGTGTTGTGCCCTACGCGCGAGCTGGCCGATCAGGTGACCGGTGAGATCCGCCGCCTGGCGCGGGCCCAGGAAAACATCAAGGTCGTGACCCTGTGTGGCGGCGTGGCGCTGCGCGGCCAGCGTGCGTCACTGGAGCACGGCGCCCACATCGTTGTCGGCACACCGGGGCGCGTGATGGACCACCTGGAGCGCGGGTATCTGGCGCTCGATGCGCTGGGAACCCTGGTGCTGGACGAAGCCGACCGCATGCTCGACATGGGGTTTTTCGACGACATCGCCACCGTGGTCAAGCAATGCCCGGCCGAACGCCAGACCCTGCTGTTCTCGGCCACCTATCCCGAGGGGATCGCCAAGCTGGCCGACAAGTTCATGCGCAGCCCGGTCAAGATCGAGGTCGAATCCGAGACCGCCGGGCCGAAGATCGAGCAGCGTTTCTACGAGGTCACGCGTGCCAACCGCTTCGAGACGGTGGCGCTGCTGCTGCACCACTTTCGACCAGTCAGCACGCTGGCGTTCTGCAACACCAAGCAGCAGTGCAAGGAACTCGTCACCCACCTGCAGCAACAGGGTTTCAGCGCCCTCGCGCTGTACGGCGAGCTGGAACAACGCGAGCGCGACCAGGTGCTGGCGCAGTTTGCCAACCGCAGCTGCTCGGTGCTGGTGGCCACCGACGTCGCGTCGCGCGGCCTCGACATCACGCA
>JANOUM010000068.1:0-3219 GCA_031416855.1 Rhodoferax sp.
GCGATAGTCACCAGCGTACCCAGGTTCATCAGCAGACTGCCATCGCCATCGATCACGATCACACGCTTGTCCGGCCGGCCCAGCGCCATGCCCAGACCGTGCGAGGAGGCCTGCCCCATGGCCCCGGTTCCCAGGTAGGTCAGGGCTTCGGGCTTGATGATGCGCCACTCGAAGGCGGCCTGGTAGACCGGAATGACGATCTGGTCGGTGTGGTGGCGGGCCAGGATCTGCAGGCATTCATCGCGACGCATCATGGTGATCTACTCCGGGCTGCGGGTGACGAGAAAGATGAAAGGGCGCTTGCCGCTGCGCGCCTGCCGGAACGCCGCAGGAATCCGCTCTTCGTCGCCGCGCAGCGTGAGCCTGCCGTGCTGGATACCCATGGCGTCGAGCACCGGTTCGACGATGCGCACGCCATACTTGTCTGACTCCGGCGGCATGCGGTCGGGCTCCATGCCCTGAAGACCTACGATGGCGCACAGCCCAAACTCGTATTCCATCGCCACGCCGCGGATGCAGTTGAGCGAGTCCATCAAACCGGTTTGCTGCATCAGCAGCATGGCTGGCACGCCGGCGTAGCCCAGGCCTGAGCAGATCGACACCCCTTCGTCCTCCTTGCAGATACGGACCAGTCGCAGCTCCGGGTCGCGTGAGATCGGCCACAACAGGTGTTCACTGGTGACGATGTCGGGTAGCGCCACGATGGTCGAAATGCCGCTGCGCTTGATGGCCGCGATGATCTCGGCGCCGCGCACGGTCTGGCCAGGGGCAGAAGACATGGTGTCAGCCTTTTTTCGGTGGGGGGAAGGGATCGGGCACCGGCACCAACCCCATCCAGACGCTCTTGACCTGCAAGAATTCCTTGATGGCGTCGATGCCATTCTCGCGGCCGTAGCCGCTGTGCTTGTAACCGCCAACCGGTGACAGCGAGCTCACGCTGCGGTAAGTGTTGACGTAGATGGTGCCGGCGGCAATGCGTTCGGATAGCCGGATGCTACGCGCCATGTCTTGTGTCCAGATGCCGGCAGCCAGGCCAAAAGCGCTGTCGTTGGCCATTTGCAGCGCTTCGTCTTCGGTGTGGAAGCGGCTGACCGCCAGCACCGGCCCGAAGACCTCCTCGCGGTACAGCTGCATGTCGGGGCGAACGTTGGTGAAGATGGTGGGCTCCACATACCAGCCGGCACCGCAGTTGACCGGATGGGCCGCGTGGCCACCCAGCACGCAGGTGGCTCCTTCGGATCGGGCACGGGCGATGAATGCCAGCACCTTCTCGTGTTGTGGCTGGTTGGCTACCGGGCCGAGCTGGGTCGACGCATCGAACGGGTCGCCAATGCGCACGCCCTGCATCCCGTCCACCAGGCGCTGGACGAACCGGTCGTGGATGCTGTCGTGCACCAGCAAGCGCGAGCCGGCAATGCACGACTGCCCAAGGGCCACGAAGATGCCCGACAACACGCCGTGCACGGCGGAGTCGATATCGGCGTCGTCAAATACCAGCTGGGGCGATTTGCCGCCGAGTTCCAGTGTCACGCGCTTGAGGTCTGCTGCGGCGGTCGCGGCAATGCGCTTGCCGCTGGTGTCCGAACCGGTGAAGGTGATCTTCGCCACGTCCGGGTGCTCGACCAGCGGTGCCCCCGCTTCGCCGCCCAGGCCAGTGACCACGTTCACCACCCCGGGTGGCAACCCGGCGGCCTCGAGCTGGGCAGCGAACTCCAGCGTCGAGGCGGAGGCATGTTCGGATGGCTTGAGCACCACGGTGTTGCCTGCCGCCAGCGCCGGTGCCAGCTTCCAGACCGCCAGCATGAGCGGGGAGTTCCAGGGTGTGATGGCAACTACCACGCCAAGCGGCTCATGACGGGTATAGTTGAAAACGCCGGGCACGTCGTTGGGTATGACGGCCCCTTCGATCTTGTCGGCCAGACCCGCATAGTAGTGAAAGTATCGGGGCAGCGTGCGCAGTTGCGGCAGCACGTCGACCAGCCGCTTGCCGTTGTCGCGGGCCTCGATCACGCCCAGCGCTTCGATATGCGATTCCAGATGGGTGGCGACGCGGCGCAACAGGTCACCGCGCGCGCTGGGCGTCATGCCGCGCCAGGGTGCCGACTCGAACGCGGCGCGTGCCGCCGCCACGGCACGATTGGCATCGGCAGCCCGCCCGCGCGGGATCAGCGCCCAGGCTTCGCCGTTGGCGGGGTTGATCGACTCCAGCCACTCGCCGCCTGCCGGGTCGCACCAGGCACCGCCGATCAGCAGGCGGTATTTGCGCACCAGCGGCGTGGCGCTGCCGGGCGTCGACGCCGGTTTGCGCAGACCCTGCGGATCGGGCAGATCGGTGAACGGCGCTGGGTGTTGCAGCATGGCCTCTGGCTCCGGTTGGATGGCACGCTTCGCCAGAACAGCGTGTGTCACGAAAAACCCGGGCCGTTGCAGGTGCCCCAAACGTTGCTTGTCGTTATCATGTGGCGAACATAATATTACTATTATGCACAATCGAATCGTGTCCGCGACGCGGTGATGAGAACGGGACATGGGTACGCGGACCGGCGCGATGGGCCTTGTTGGGATCGTGCTGCCAGACGCAGGAGAACCATGGTGACCGACCACATGACCGCGTTCTGGAAGCTCAACTGGCCGCGCATCGAGACGGCGACCCACATCTGCACCCTGGGCTGTGCAAGAAGATACTCACCATTTCATGCGTGCCGGTGGAGGACTGGTCCTGCCGGGCCTCGACCGCAAACGGTGCACCGATATCCTGCCACGCCATGTTGGCGACGAACGCGTCGATCAGGTACCTGGCAAGCGCCTGGTTGTCTGTGATGCAGATATTGCGTGCCTGGGGCCAGCCGCATGGCTGGTCCGGTTCGCCCAGTACCAGCATCGCAGTGCCTCGGCCATGCAGTGACAGTACCACGCGAAAGAGCAGCGACAAGGTCGTGAAGAGACCGTCCGGATTCTGCTTGAGGTGGATCCCGGGTTTGTCTCCCGCCACTCGACGTGGCTGGATTGACTGGTATGCGCGTCACCACGGTGGCCACTTTGCGCCTGCGCCTAAGGGAAACAGAAATTCCGAAAGTACCCGTTGCCTCACCACTTGTCATTGCGGACTTGATCCGCAATCCAGTGCACCAGGGCTGCATGGATGCCCCCGGATCGAAGTCCGGGGCAGGCTCATCAAGTCCGGCATGACAGCGGTATATCGGCAATTTCCATTTCCCT
>JANOUM010000069.1:0-1554 GCA_031416855.1 Rhodoferax sp.
GGCCCCGTCACGTGGGAGACATTGGTGACCGGGCTGGTGGAACTGGCGGCGCAAGGACGGTTGAGTCAAACGGGCATTTGTATCCCTGCCAAGGTGTCCGCAAAGCAGTGTTCGAATCGCTCCGCCCGCCGCTACGGCGTCACGATCGCGAAGGTTTTCGGCGCCTTGTCGATCAGGCTGAAGAAGCGTAGTAGATCAATCCGGCTGCCGCCCACCTGCAGGTCAGCGCCAAGCAAGGTGTCCTTCACGCCGGCGGTGCCGACCATCATCTTGATGAACACCGGCTGTGTCAGCGTCAAGGTGGCGTTGGCGTCCTTGTCGGGCGGCGCCTTGCGATGGTGCAGCACCGCGTTCTCGATCCATAACACGTAGGACTCGCGGATGTCCGAAAACACCAGGTTCAGGCGCAGGTTGCTGCCGTCGGCCTTGGGTCCGTTGAGCCCGGCGGCCATCGCATCCAGGTAACGCTCGACCGGGGCCAGGCCCAGCATGCCGACGGCCAGAGCCGCATCCGGGCCATTGCCGGCCCTGCTGGTGCGCAGTTCCAGCGCGCCCGTCAGGTAGAAGTTGCGCCAGATCGCCGACTCGGCCACGTAGGCGAGCTGATCGTAGCTGCGCGCCAGCAATGCGCGCGCGGCGCCGTGCTCGGGCTGGGCGAACACCACCTGGTTCAGCAGCTCGGCCACCCAGCGGAACTCCCCGCGCTCGAACGCCGCCTGTGCGGCGGCGACGGTCTTGTCTGCACCGCCCATGAGCGCTACATACCGTGCCGCCGCATCCTGGCGCGGCAGCGGGTCCAGGTTGGCCGGGTTCCCATCGAACCAGCCGAGGTAGTGCTGGTACACCGCCTTCGCGTTGTGGCGCACCGTGCCGTAATAACCACGCACGGCAAAGGCCGATTCGAGTGTCTTGGGCAGCTTCAGGGTCTCCGCGATCTCGTGCGGTTTCATGCCGGCGTTGAGCAAACGCACCGTCTGATCGTGGATGTAGCGGTAGCTGTCGCGGTGCTTCTTCATGAAGTCGACGATCTGCGTATTGCCCCAGACCGGCCAGTGGTGGCTGGCGAAGAACACCTCGGCACCACCGAACCGCTGCAGCGCGTCGTCGATGTAGCCGGACCAGCGCAGCGCATCGCGCACCTTGGCTCCGCGCAGCGTGTAGAGGTTGTGCATGCTCTGCGTGAGGATCTCCGCGCCGCAGTAGGCCTTGAAATCGGGCAGGTAGAACGCCAGCTCCGAGGGCGCTTCGGACGCCGGTACGTTCTGGAACACGAACCGCACGCCGTCGAGCGTCATCTCCTGTGGGGTCTTGTCGATGATCACGTTGGGTGGCAGGATGCCGATGCGCCCCAGGGCCAGGGCCTTGCCCAGGCCGGCGTCGACCAGGCCCTTGCTGGAGGCCTGCAACTGGGTACCGAACTGGAACGTCGCCCGCCTGCCCATCGCCGGGCCGACCAGGATGTTCTCGCTCGTTGCTTCTTCCAGAAACCCCTCGGGGGCCACGATCGGTAGTTTGCGCCGCGCCGCCTCCTCGGCCGAGACGATGCCCAGGGCG
>JANOUM010000070.1:0-1726 GCA_031416855.1 Rhodoferax sp.
CTTTGAAGTCTGATCTCAAGCGCATCGACGCTCACAGGGTCGCGCCCGACGAATACGAGGACCTACCCGAACTAACGGATGCCATGCTCGAGCGCGGCGTCTTGAAGCGCGCGGGCCGCCCGGTTGCAACGAACCCGAGGCGTCAGGTCACCATTCGACTGCCGGCGTCGGTGCTCGAGCATTGGAAGGAAACCGGTCCTGGTTGGCAGACTCGCATGGCGGAGTTGCTGACCAAGCGAGCGCCTTAGCTTGCTACGGCAACTTGCCATCCGCACCAAGCCCGGCCTTGCGAAACATCCGTTAAGGACGTTTTTGTTGTCTCGCTTATGCAAGCTCCGGGTGAGTAGTCTTGAGCCACGCAGTAACATCGTCCCGCAAACGGATCGCTTCGGCGACACAGGCCTGTGTAGATTCCTCGTCCAGGTCAGCGCCAAGGTAGTCGTTGAGGTTTCGCTTTCGGCGCAACGCGTCGAGCACAACCATGCGTTTTGGCTCCAGAGCCATCGTGATGGTTAGCGACTGGATCATGGTCATCTGGTGGCCGGGTACATTGGTGCTTGGCCGATAGCCGTTGGCCATCAGTGCGACCAGCGCGGATTGCATTACCGCCTTGTAGGCGCAGTCGAAGCGAGTTTCCGTGCTGTTGCCCTGGAGGTGGGCATCCTTCAGATTTCGCGCGGCGGCGGCGAGCAGCTGCTTTATTTCGGCGGCGTCCACAGGGTGTGGCTTGATCTGTCCGATCTTTTCAAGGCCTTCAAGGCTCATCAAATGCTCCCAGCAGCAACAACTTAGGCTCGGACATCACGCGTGTGACGAATCGTTCTTTGCTTGCCAGCTTTCGGCGAAAGTCGTCAGGCTGCATGGCGATGGAGTTCACTTCCCTGCGCAGCCGTTCTTGCGCGGCATGCACCGTTTGCACCAGCTCCTCGAATTTGACGTCTCCCACCACCATCAAGTCGATGTCGCTGTGGGGCCCTTCTTCGCCCTTGGCCACCGAGCCGAAAACGAACGCGACCGAGATACGGTCCACCAGCGGCAGCAGCGCCTCTCGCAAGACCTCGGCCATGCCGGTTGTCTTGCGCATGATGCTGGCGAGTTCACCAAATATCGGACACGTTTCATCCGCCTGGTAGCGGAGCTGATTGCCCACCCGCGTCGACGTAACCAGGCCAGCGCTTTGCAGTCGCTTGAGCTCGCGATGCGCGTTGCCCGCATCCAGGCCGGTGGACCGTGCAATCTCGCGGACGTGGAAGCTTTGCTCAGGCCGCAGCAGCAACAATCCCAACAAGCGCCGACGACTGTCGCCGAACAGCAAGGCGCTTGGCTCGGTGGTCTTGGCGCTTTGGTTTGTTGTCATCATGACAACGATGGTTGCTGAAATTACAACGGATGGCAAGACCAGGCGCCGTCTAGCGCGGCGTTGTGAAGCGCGCGGGCCGACCAGTTGCAACGAACCCGAGGCGTCAGGTCACCATTCGACTGCCGGCGTCGGTGCTCGAGCATTGGAAGGAAACGGGACCTGGCTGGCAGACTCGCATGGCACAGTTGCTGACCAAGCGAGCGCCGTAGGCCGCTACGGCAACTTCCCCTCCGCACCAAGCCCGGCCTTGCGAAACGGGCCCTGGCTGCCGCTGGGCTGGTTTCGCGCTATCGATATTAATCTAATTTAATCATATACATACCATATCCATTGCCGTCTACCATAGACAATGGTAGCGTGCCAATA
>JANOUM010000071.1:0-5013 GCA_031416855.1 Rhodoferax sp.
GCCTCCAGCGTGTCGACACCGGTCGTACGCTGCCCATCGGTCAACAGGATGATGGCGGCCGAGTTGTAAGAACCCGGCGCCACCGGCACGAATTCCTTCTTGTCTTTCTTGGGTGTCTGGTCGATCGCCACGCCGCGGGGCTTGCCGCTGCCGTAGGTGAGGGCCGACAGGTCGATGCCTTCCGCCGGGAACAGTTCGGCCAGCGAGACCACGATGGCACTCCCGATGGCCGTGGCGCGCTGCATCTGGAACTTGTCGATGGCCGCCACCAGATCCTCGCGGCTCAGGGTGGGCGGCTGCACCACCTGGGCCGAGCCTGCGAACGCGACGATGCCGACCTTGACCGAACGCGGCAGTTCGGTCAGAAAGGCCTTGGCTGCGTTCTGCGATGCGACCAGCCGGTTGGGTTTCACGTCGGTGGCGCGCATGCTGCCCGAGACATCCATCGCAAGGATGATGGTTTCCTGGGTCGACGGCAAGGTGATCACGGCGAACGGCCGGGACGCGGCGAACAACATCACGGCGATCGCCAGCAGGAACAGCATCGGGGGGATGTGCCGGCGCCAGCCCATGCTGGTGCCCAGCGCCTCCTTGACGATCGACAGGCTGGCGTAACGCAGCGTGAGCTTCTTCTTGCGTTTCAACAGCCATAGGTAGACGAGCACCAAGACCGGGACGGCCAGCAGCAGCCACAGGAATTGCGGCCACATGAAGGTGATGGGCGACGAAGTCATGGGATTTTCTCCTGGATGGGCGGCGTCAGGCGACGGCGCGCAAGTGACGCGGGATCGCGGCGGAGCCCGACAGCCGGCTGCGCCGCTTGCGCAATTCTGAAAAACGCATCACCGCATGGACCAGGTCGTCGCTGGTCGACAGCTCCAGCGCGTCGACGCCAGCGCGCACGAACGCCTGGCGCAGATCCGCCTCGCGTTGTGCCGCAATGCGCGCGAAACGCTTGCGAAAGCCGGCGTCGTGGGTGTCGACCAGCATCTGCTCGCCACTCTCCGCATCGCGGATCGGGATCAGGCCCAGATCGGGCAGTTCCAGTTCCATCGGGTCAAGCAGGCGCACCGCCACGACTTCATGCCGTTGCGCCAGCTGGCCCAGGGGTTTCTCCCAACCGGGTTCGCTGATGAAATCGGACACCACAAAGATGGTGGATCGCCGCCGCACCGTGGCCAGGCCCGTGTGCAGCAATTCATGCAGCTTGGTGCTGCCCTGTAGCGCGGCCACCGGACGGGTCTGCATGGCGTGCAGCAGCTGCAGCACATGCATGCGCCCGCCGCGCGCCGGCATCACGGTGTCCACACCCGAGCCATACAGCATCGCGCCCACGCGGTTGCCATGGCGTGTCAGCATGCGCGCCAGCACCGCGACGAATTCGGTCGACACGTGGCGCTTGCGCTGGTCGGTGGAGCCGAAGTCGACCGAGGGGCTCAGATCGAGCAGGAACCAGGCTGCCATTTCGCGGTCCTCCGTGAACACCCGCACATACGGCGCCTGCATGCGGGCGGTCACGTTCCAGTCGATGTGGCGCACGTCGTCGTGTAGCTGGTATTCGCGCAGGTCGGCCAGATCCAGGCCGCTGCCGCGCATCAGGGTGCGGTAGTCGCCCTGCAGCAGACCGTCCAGGCGCCGAATGACCGTCCATTCGAGCCGGCGCAACACATGTTCGACCCCCGGCACTGGCGGCACCGGCGGCACCAACGGCCCGCTCGCGCCGGCTGGCTTGGGGCGCGACTTGAACAGGCCGAACATGGGCGGGCGTGCTCAGGCGGCGAGCTTTTCGTGCTCCAGCGGTTTCGCCGGCGCCGGTATCTTGGCCATGATCTTGCTGATGATCGCGTCGGAGCTGAGCCCTTCGGACAGCGCCTCGTAGGACAGTGAAACCCGGTGCCGGAACACGTCATGCACCAAGTCGGTCACGTCTTCGGGCAACACATAATTGCGCGCGCGCAGCATGGCCAGTGCACGGCCGCCTTCGATCAGGTTGATCGTGGCGCGCGGGCTGGCGCCGTAGGTGATCAGGCGGCGCAGTTCCTTGAGATCGTGTTTCTCCGGCGTGCGCGTGGCCGATACCAGCCGCACGGCATAGGTGATCAGCGACGGATCCACATACACCTGCCGGCAGGCCTGCTGCAGTTCGGCCAACTGCTCGGTGGTGGCAACCGCACTGACTGCGACGGCCGGCCCGGTGACCCGCTGCACGATGACGAATTCTTCGTCGTCGGAGGGGTAATCCACCAGCACCTTCATCATGAAACGGTCGACCTGCGCCTCGGGCAGCGGGTAAGTGCCTTCGGTCTCGATCGGGTTTTGGGTCGCCATCACCAGGAACGGGTTGGGCACCTTGTGGGTTTCGCCGGCGATCGTCACCTGGCGTTCCTGCATCACCTCGAGCAGGGCGCTTTGCACCTTGGCCGGCGCACGGTTGATCTCGTCGGCCAGCAGCAGGTTGGTGAACACCGGCCCGAGCGAGGTGGCGAACTCGCTGGTCTTCTGGTTGTAAACACGGGTACCCACCAGGTCAGCCGGCACCAGGTCGGGTGTGAACTGGATGCGCTTGAAGCTGCCCCGGATGGTGTTGGCCAGCGTCTTGACGGTGAGGGTCTTGGCCAGGCCCGGAACGCCTTCGACCAACAGGTGGCCCTGGGCCAGCACGGCGACCATGACGCGTTCCAGGAAGCGGTCCTGGCCGACCACGATCCGCTTGACCTCGTACAGGATTTGCTCCATCAGTTGGGCCGTGTCGCTGTTGCCTGCCGGTGTCGGTTCCATCGGATAACCTTTCTGTGCTGATGCTGTAGGGTGGTCTAGAAGGGGTGCAAGCCAATGGCGGATGCCGCGTTTTCGATCGGCACGGCGAATCCGATGCCGATGAAGGTGCGCTGGTGGCTGGGGTTGAGGATGGCGGTCACGATGCCGACCACCTGGCCGTCCATCGTGACCAGCGGCCCGCCTGAATTGCCGGGGTTGGCGGCCGCGTCGAACTGGATCAGGTTGGTCATTTCCTGCCTGCCCTCGGGCGAGCGGAACGAGCGTTTGAGGCCGGACACCACGCCGGACGAGGTCGATGGCCCGATGCCGAACGGGAAGCCGACCACGACCACCTTGTCGCCCGGCATCAGGTCGTGCGTGGAGCGCATGGTGGCAGCGATCATGTCGTCCGGGATCCTGTGCGCCTGCAGCACGGCCAGGTCGTTTTCGGGTTGCACGCTTTTGATAGACGCCTTGGACTCCATGCCGTCCGAAAACACCACCTTGATCACCTCGGCGCCGTTGACCACATGCAGGTTGGTCAGGATGATGCCCTTGTCGACGATCACAACGCCGGTGCCGACCCCGGTCTCGATCTCGTCGCGGCCGTTGACACCGATCTCGTAACTCACCACCCGCACCACCGATGGCGCGATCACTTCGTGGGCCTTGGCGGCGGCCGACGGCAACGTGTTGGTCTCCAGCGTCTTGAGCACGGCGGCGTCGATGTCTTCCTGGGTCAGTTTGCGGGCGGGCGGGCGCAGCAGCAGACCTGCGACCACCAGCAGGCTCAGGGCCAGCAAGCCGATGGCCAGCCACAGGACGCGGGGGTCGGAGGCGGAGGGGAGCCAGCGCCGCAGACGTTTGGCCGGCACTGTGAGGCCCGGCACTGCCGCAGCAGCATCGGCCATGTCCGGACCGGCGGCGCCGGCGCGTGGGGGAGAACTGCTGTAGAGGGCGGGCCTGCGCATAGGTGCACCTTGTGTGTGTTCGGCTGTTAGTGGCTAGGGAAAGAAGTTATCACGGTTCCCGGTTTCCTGCACTGTCCACGAGCGGACCGGGCCAGGCGGCCTGCCAACCTTCGATGCGGAGTCAGGTGCGATCGGCACCTTGCCCCTGACCGGATCGACGCATCAAGGTCAGTGCCAGGATGGCGGAAGCCACCATCAGGAACAGGCTGACCGCGTTGAGCACCGGCGTGGCCCCCTCGCGCATGCGGCCATACATCATGACGGTCAATGGCGGGTCGGAGCCGACAAGCATGAGTGTGGTGTTGAAGTTCTCGAACGACATCAGGAACGAGATCGCCGCCGCGCCGACGAGTGCAGGTCGCAGGTAGGGCAGCGTGACGGTCATCAGCACGGCCGCCCTGGAGGCGCCCAGGTTATAGGCCGCTTCTTCCAGCGTCAGGTCGAAACGCCTGAGGCGCGCGCTGATGGTCAGTGTGGCGATCGATACGATGTACGAGAACTGCCCCAACACTACCAGCGGCAACCCAGGCCGCAGGAACTCCAGTTCCAGGCCCCAAGTGTCGTCGGCGAACTGTGCCAGGCGGCTGGCGAACGCCAGGATCGAGATGCCCAGGATCACCCCGGGAATGACCAGCGGCGCGAGCATCAGCATCGACAGCGCCCTCTTGCCGGTGAATTCGGTGCGCTCCAGCAGGAACGCATTGGCGCAGCCCACCACCACTGCCAGGACCGTGACCCAACTCGCGACCACAACGCTGGTCCATAGGCTGCCCAGCATCGCGCCATCGGCGAACAGGCCGGTGCGTTTGATGGCCGCGTTGCCAACGAACCAGTCGAGCGTGAAACCGCGCCAGGGCGGCGCGGGGTAGGGCGCGTCGTTGAATGCGAACACCGCCACCACCCCCAGCGGCAGGAACAGAAAGGCAAAGAACAACACCGCGTAGGCTGCAGTGCCGGCCTTGAGCCAGGGCGGGCGCGGCAGCGACGGGATCATGACCGGCGCATCACTTCGCCGAACTGCTGGCCCGACAGCCTGAGCCCCAGCCACACGATGCCCGTGGACAGCACCAGCAGCAGGAAGCCGAAAGCAGCACCCTGCTCCCAGTTGAAGCGGGTGATGAACTGGGTGTGATTTGCTCGGTGAACCAGAGCGAGTTCTTGCCGCCCAGCAGTGTGGGCGTGAGGTAGTTGCCCAGCGTCAGCATGAACACCACGCTGCAGCCGGCAACGATGCCCGGCGCCGCGTGGGGAAGGATGATCTGGCGCAGGATCGACCAGCCGTTGC
>JANOUM010000072.1:0-4678 GCA_031416855.1 Rhodoferax sp.
GAGCTGGCCAAGGAATGGGGCAACCGCCCGGCCAACCACGCAACACCATCGATGTTGGCGTGCGCCGCCAGCGAATTGGCCAAGTTGCCGCGCATCAAGTGCGAGGTGCTGGGGCCACGCCAGGTTACCAAACTGGGCATGGGCGCCTTCCTGGCGGTTGCTAGAGGCTCCGCAGAGGAATTGCGCTTTGTCGTGCTGCGGTATGACGGCGCCGCCAAGTCCGTGGCACCCACCGTGCTCATCGGCAAGGGCATCACCTTCGACACCGGGGGTATCTCGATCAAGCCGGCGCCCGAGATGGACGAGATGAAATTCGACATGTGCGGCGCCGCCAGCGTGCTGGGCGTGTTCCGGGCGCTGGCCGACCTCAAACCGTCGATCAATGTCGTCGGCCTGATCCCGACCTGCGAAAACATGCCGGATGGCCGCGCGGTGAAACCCGGGGACGTTGTCACCAGCATGAGCGGACAGACCATCGAGATCCTCAACACCGATGCCGAAGGGCGGTTGATCCTGTGCGATGCCCTGACCTATGCCGAGCGTTTCGAACCACGCGCGGTGATCGATATCGCCACCTTGACCGGGGCCTGCGTGATTGCGTTGGGCGCGGTGCGTAGCGGCATGTTTGCCAGCACCGATGCGCTGGCAGCAGACCTGCATGCAGCCGGCGAGTCGTCCCAGGACCTGTGCTGGAGGATGCCGCTGGACGACGAGTACGGCGAAGGCCTGAAGACGAATTTCGCCGACATGGCCAATGTGGCCGGGCGCGCCGGTGGCGCGGTGACCGCCGCCAAGTTCCTGCAGAAATACGCCGGCAAGTACCCTTGGGCCCATCTGGATATTGCCGGCACCGCCTGGAAGAGCGGCACCGCGAAAGGCTCCACCGGTCGGCCTGTGCCGCTGTTGTTGAACTACCTGATGGCCCAGCCAACGGCCGGCACGCCCGCCAGGAAGCCGGCATCGGCCAGGCGCAAACCGGGGTGACGGCCGGAATCGGGGCCGGCCGATGACCGAGGTTGCTTTTCATTTCAATGTGCCTGACAAGTGGGACTACGTGTGCCGTCTGCTTCGCAAGGCTGCGGCCAAGGGTTCGCGCGTGACTGTCACCGGCGAGTTGGCCACTTTGCGGCACGTCGATGGTCAGCTCTGGGGCCTGTCGCCGACCGATTTCGTACCCCATTGCGATGCGTCGACCGCTGATCGCTCCACACTGGATGCGTCGCCCGTCGTGTTCTGCGCTGCGCCCGAACTGTCGCCGCACCATGATGTGCTGCTGAACCTGGGCACCACCATCCCGGCTGGATTCGAGCGATTCGAAAGGCTGATCGAGGTGGTGGGCAGCGACGACGAGGATCGCCTGTTGTCGCGCCAGCGCTGGAAGCACTACCAGGACCGCGGCTACGCCATCCGCCGCCACGATATCGCCGCCAGGGAGGGCGCTTGATGGCTGCGGCAACCCGGTCCGTGCCGCGCTTTCTGCCCACACTGACCGAGGTGGTTTTGTCCGCAGAGCCGGTCGCGGTCCAGGAGCCGGAACCGCCCACTCCGGAGTTCGACCCGGCGGCGATCGTGGAGCGGGTGCGCGCGCAGCTCGATGTGCTGCTGCGAACACGGCTGGAGGCCAGCCTTTCGAACGCGCTGCTGGACCACGTGCCCCTGATTGCAGCGCGCATCGGCGAAGACATCGGGCCCCTGGTACGGCAAGCCGTGGCCGAAGCGGTGGCAGCGGAACTCGCCCAATCGCGCCCGGTTTGAGTGGGCAACCCAGGAGCGCTGCGCCGCGAACTGCGAGCGCGTCGTGGCGCCAGCTCCATTAGGGCCTACCCTATGTCCGGCCCGCTGGAAATGCGTTATCCTCCCGCGCTGTTGAAGTAAGTTACTGCTGTTCAACTTTTTAAAATACCCCTTGGAGTTCCTATGCAAATGAAATTTCGCGCGACCTTGACCCTTTGTGCAGTCGCCGCCCTGATGGTTGCTTGCGGCAAAAAAGAGGAGGCGAAACCTGCTGCCGCTCCAGCGCCGGCCGCTTCCGTCGCTGCTGCCCCTGCACCTGCCGTCGAGTCCAATGTGATCAAGATCGGCCACGTGGGCCCAACCAGCGGCGCCATCGCCCACCTGGGCAAGGACAACGAAAACGGTGCCCGCATGGCCATCGAAGAGTTGAACGCCAAGGGCGTGACCATCGGCGGCAAGAAGATGAAGCTCGAGTTGCTGGCCGAAGACGACGCTGGTGATCCGAAGCAGGGCACCTCGGTGGCCACCAAGCTGGTCGACGCCAAGGTCGCCGGTGTGATTGGCCACCTGAATTCCGGTACGTCGATTCCCGCGTCGGCAATCTACAGCGCCGCCGGCATCCCCCAGATCTCCCCGTCGGCCACCAACCCCAAGTTCACCCGCCAGGGCTTCAAGACGGTGTTCCGTGTTGTCGCTGACGACGTGCATCTGGGCAGCACCCTGGGCAAGTACGCCGTGGCCACGCTCAAGGGCAAGTCCATCGGCGTGATTGACGACCGTACGGCTTATGGCCAGGGCGTTGCCGAAGAGTTCAAGAAAGCTGTCGAAGCTGCTGGCGGCAAGATTGCCGGCCATGAGTTCACCACCGACAAGGCTACCGACTTCAACGCCATCCTGACCACTCTCAAGGGCAAGAAGGTCGATGTTGTTTTCTTCGGTGGCATGGACGCTGTTGCCGGCCCGATGATCAAACAGATGGCCCAGCTCGGCATCAAGGCCAAATTCATGGGCGGCGACGGCATCTGCTCGAGCGAACTGGCCAAGCTGGCTGGCGACGCGCTCAAGGACAACATGGTGTATTGTGCGGAAGCCGGTGGTGTGGAAGGCGAAGCCAAGGGCGGAATGGAGAAATTCAAGACCGACTTCAAGGCCAAGTTCAATGCCGACGTGCAGGTCTATGCACCCTACGTGTATGACGCGCTCAATGTGATGGTCGCTGCGATGGTCAAGGCTGACTCGGCTGATCCTGCCAAGTACCTGCCGGCCCTGGCTGCCACGGCCGACTACAAGGGCGTGACGGGCACGATCTCCTTCGACGAAAAGGGCGACATCAAGAATGGTGCTCTGACGCTGATGACCTACAAGGGCGGCAAGCGCACCGAGCTGGCCGTGATCCGCTGATCGGTTCTGCCAGAGGGACAAAAGCCCCGCTCTGCGGGGCTTTTTAGTTGGTGCGCCCAGCATGGGCGCACTCCTGGAGGTGCAAGTCCTCCCGCGAGCTGGTCACAGTGAGCGAAGTGAAGTGCAACTGCATGAGGCTTAGGCCGGGTTGTCCGTGCGGGCGCATTTTCAGTGCCCTGCGCAAGGTGGCGACACCGGATTTGGACCCTGTGCGATCATCGATTGCAGCGACGTTTAGGGGTTCTCATGACGCAAAGTCTTCAGGCACTGCTGGCCAGGCTCGATATGCACAGGGCGGCAATTCCCTTGGCGGTGCTGGGAGCGGAGCTCCAGGCGACCGAACTGGCCGACGGTGATTTCCGTCGTCTGGTCGTCTTTGGTGAGAAGTCCTACCGCAGGAACCTGTTGCACGAAGGCCCGTTCTACCACGCGCTGGTCATCTGCTGGCGCGCCGGGCAGCGCAGTCCGATACACGACCACCATGGTTCGAGTTGCGCCGTGCGTGTGCTTGAGGGGATCGCTACCGAAACCATGATCGCGATGACCGCACAGGGCCTCGTTTATGCGACGTCCTCCACGGACCATCCGGTTGGCAGCGTCATCGGCTCCTTCGACGGCGACACGCACCAGATTTCGAATCTGCAGCCGCCGGGCCAGGACCTGGTCACCCTGCACATCTACTCCCCGCCGCTGCTGCGGATGAACCGGTTCTCGCTGACGGACTCCCATGTCGAGATCTTCGTCGACCCGGTGGAATTCTTTGGCGAAGGCGCGGGCATCTAGCTGGCGCAGCAGCCCGAGCCCGACTGACGGCAGGAACGCGGTGGCCTCCGCCGCCATTCGTCGAGAGAGCACGGTCGACAAGGCGCGGCCTGTTTCCCGGGCAAGCGCGATGTCCTCTTCCGAGGGCAGGCACCACCAAGGCGGTGGTGTGGCACCAAGCGCGGGCCCAGCCCCAAGCTTCATCAGCAAATTGATGCCAGGGTGCAGTTGCCCAAGGCCAAGATAAAGACGGCACCTTTGGGTGGTTTGGGAGCTTCCCATTTGCAGGCGAAGGTGCGCGGCCGGGGCCGATCCGACTTCAGTTCTGCGGCACGATTGTTGAATCAATACGTGCTGGCGCTGTGGCGGCGTCGAAGGAGATTCAAGTGAACGCGATCGTAATCGAACATGTGCCTGTGGCCGATTTGCCGTCCGCTTGGCGTGCCAGGCTCGCGCAGTCCCCGGGCGCGCATGTAACGGTGCGCATCGAGCAGGAGGCAATGCAGAGCACCGTTCCGAACCAAGAATTCGTGACCGACGATCCATTGTTCGGAATGTGGCGTGACCGCGACAACATGGCCGATGTGGCTGCCCACGTGCGTCATATCAGGGCTCCCCGCTTTAACCGCAACGGCTCGCGCAACGAACCGTGAGTCCAACCCTACGCCAGGCTTTGCGGTATCAGCATCACCGTGACAATCAAACCGGCAGTCAAGTCGCCTGCAAGCCACGCCCTTTGGTAGCGGCGCAACCAGTCTGGCAGGGCTTTCATGGTGGGCTT
>JANOUM010000073.1:0-4316 GCA_031416855.1 Rhodoferax sp.
CGGCCAGACAGTTGAACAGCGTGGTCTTGCCCGCACCATTGGGCCCGATCAGCCCGCCGATCGCGCCGCCGGCCAGCGAAAACGAGACTTCGTGCACCGCGCGGTGGCCCCCGAAATGCCGCGACAGCTTGCTGACCTGCAGCAAAGGGCCTGGCGGTTCGGACAGGGGACGGGGATGTTTTTCCGGCCTGCTGGGCGTCGATTGTGCATGTGAAAGCGTCGCATCCCGAACGCCCTGCATTCATTGTTAAACTGATTTTCATGACAGACGACGCGTTTGAACTCTACGACCTGCGGGTGGAAGTGGTGGCTCCCGTGGGGGGCCGTATCCAGTGCCATGCCAGGGTGGGAGACTGGTTCGAGGTGCGCGGCGAGATGCTGCATTTCCCGCCCGGCCAGGGCTTCTCGATGTATTCCCTGGCCGCCCTGTTGCCGCTGCTTGCGGCCAAGCAACGGCCGACCCATCCCAACGACTGGATGAGCACCGACGCCGAAGTGGCCTGCCCCGATCCGCATTGCCCGACGCGCTTTCGCATCACGCGACTCGACAAGCGCGTGTTCCGCCACAGCGAGACCACGGCGGTTGCGCTGCCGTCCCAGGCATGACGGCGCGGGCGTCCCCATTGAAAGTGCAGACCGTGGCGCTGGCGCCGGGCTACCACATTGCACGCATCATCCGCGGTGGCTGGCAGTTGTCCGGGGACCATGGCTCCGTGGATCACGAGCGCGCGCTGTCTGACATGTCCAAGTTTGTGGCGGTCGGCCTCGACACCATGGATTGCGCCGACATCTACACCGGTGTCGAGGACCTGTACGGCGAGTTCAACGCGCGCCGCGCCGCGCAGGGCCTGCCCCGGCTACAGGTGCACACCAAGTTCGTGCCGGACTACGGCGACCTGGCCCGCGTGGACGCGGCGTATGTGCGGCGCATCGTGACCCGCTCGCTGCAGCGGTTGCGCGTCGAGCGTCTTGATTTGGTCCAGTTCCACTGGTGGGACTACGCGGTGCCGGGCATGGTCGAGACGGCGCTGGCACTGGACGCATTGCGCCGCGAAGGCCTGATCGCCCACATCGGCGCAACCAACTTCGATACCCCGCAGACCGCGGCGATGCTGGATGCCGGTGTGCCGCTGGTCAGCATGCAGGTGCAGTACTCCTTGCTCGACCGGCGTCCCCGGCACGCGCTGGCGGGCTTGTGCGCGGGCCGCGGCATGCATCTGCTGTGTTACGGCACGCTGGCCGGAGGTTTTTTCTCCGATCACTGGTTCGGGCAGGACGAGCCGCTGCACGGCATCACCAACCGGTCGCTGATCAAGTACAAACTGGTGATCGACGAGTTCGGCGGCTGGGCCGCGTTCCAGGCGCTGCTGCGCGTGCTCAAGGCCATCGGCGATCGCCATGGTGTGTCGATCGCGACCGTGGCGACGCGCTGGGTGCTGGAGCAGCCGGGCGTTGCGGCCGCCATCGTCGGGGCCCGTTATGCCGACCGGATCGACAGCACGCTGGCGGTGTTCGGGCTCCGGCTCGACGCTGCCGACCATGCCTCGATCGATGCCATCCTGGTCGCCCACCCTGGTCCGCACGGAGACACCTACACTCTCGAACGCGACAAGGCTGGGGTCCACGGTCGCATCATGAAGTACGACCTCAACAAGACCTGATTTCAACCCCAACGGAGCAACCTGAACAAGCGTATTCCACTGTCCGCCCTCGCCCTGGCCGCCGTCGCCGCCCTCGCGCCCATGAGCGCCACCGCGCAGGCGCCCGCCTGCACCCACACCGCAGGCATGGTGGTGTCACTGACCGGCGCCGCCGGGCGTTTTGGCCAGGCCGCGAGCAAGTCGGTCGAGCTGGCTTTCAACGAACTCAACAAGGCGGCCGGTGCGCAGGGCATCGCCGGCTGCAAATTGGCGTTCGACCTGCGCGATGCCCAAAGCCAGGGCTCGGTCGCGGTGGACCAGGCGCGGCAACTCGTGGATCTGAAGAAGGTGCCGGCCATCATCGGCGGCATCATCAGCTCGGTGTCGATCCCGATCGTGACCTCGGTCACCGGCCCGGCGGGCGTGGTGCAGATCTCGCCGGCGTCGAGTTCACCGACCCTGACCAGGATGGCCCTGGAAGGCAAGACCAACGGCTGGTTCTTCCGCACCATCACCAGCGACGCGCTGCAGGGCACGGCCGCGGCGAAGTACGCCCTCGACCAGGGGCGCAACAACCTGACCATCATCCATGTCAACAACGACTTCGGCGTCAACATGCTGGCGGAGTTCCGGCGTGCTTATGAAGCGCTGGGTGGCAAGATCAGCACCGTCACGCCCTACAACCCGGCGCAGCCTTCCTACAACGCCGAAGTGACCAACGCCCTCAAAGGTGATCCGCCGGCCCTGTATTTCATCGGTTATCCCGGCGACGGCACCACCATCGTGCGCACCTGGATCCAGCAGGGCGGCCCGCAGAAGTTCCTGTTCAACGACGGCATGAACGCCGCTGATTTCATCAAGGGTGTGGGCCCGCAGTTCCTGGCCAACGCCTTTGGCACCTCGTCGGGCACCACCAAGACGCCGTCGACCGAGTACTTCGCCACGGCCTATCCGGCCATGAGCGGCGGATTCGACGCTGGCGCACCGGCCGCCGACCGGGCTTTCGATGCCGGCGCCATCCTCGGCCTGGCGATCGCGCATGCCGGCAAGTTCGAAGCCGCCGCCCTCCGCGATTCGATCCGCAAGGTCACCGAGCCGGGCTGCGAGGTGGTGCATGCCGGGCCGCAGGGGTTTGCGCGCGCGCTGCATCTGATCCGCGAGAAGAAACCGGTGCGTTATGTCGGCGTGATCGGCGCTGTGCAGTTCGACCGCAATGGCGACATCGTCGGCCCGTTCCGCACCTGGCGCATCACCAATGGCGAGGTGACCACCGTGGGCCAGATGTCGACCGAAGACGTCCAGGCGATCCAGGCGCGCCTGCCCAAGTGAGTGGCCGGCCTGCTGCAGGAAGCGCACGGGTAACGCCCGAGCGCACGATGCTGGCCCCGGGGCTGGAAATATCCCGGCTGGTCACCGGCCTGTGGCAGGTGGCGGACATGGAACGTGGTGGCACACCGCTCGACCCGGTGCCTGCTGCTGCGGCCATGGCCGAGTACGTGGCGGCGGGTTTCGACAGCTTCGACATGGCCGACCACTACGGTTCGGCCGAGGTGATCACCGGGCAGCTGCTGCGTGGTGCCCGGCCAGGCACCGTGCGGGCCTTCACAAAATGGTGCCCGCCACCGGGTGCCATGACCGCAGCCACGGTGCGCGCGGGGGTGCAGCGCTCCCTCGACCGGATGCAGGTGCCCTGCATCGACCTGCTGCAGTTTCACTGGTGGACCTTCGAGCATCCGGGCTACCTCGATGCGATGGTCGAACTTGCGCGCCTGCGCCAGGAGGGGCTGATTGCCCACATCGGCCGGGCCAACTTCGACACCGCGCACCTGCGCGTCCTGCTGGCCGAGGGGATCCCGGTCGCCAGCAACCAGGTCTGCATCTCCCTGCTGGATCGGCGGGCCACCGAGGAGATGTCGCAACTCTGTCGCGCGCGCGGTGTGCGGCTGATCGCCTATGGCGTGCTCGGTGGGGGTTTTTTGGGCGAGCGCTGGGTCGGGGCTGCCGAGCCGGCGGTGGTGTCCGACTGGAGCAAGATGAAATACCAGCGCTTCATCCATGCGGTCGGCGGGTGGGAGGCCCTGCAGGCGGTGTTGTCCGCCGCGCAGCAGATCGGCCGCAAGCACGGCGTGTCGGTGTCCTGCGTGGCCACACGCTGGGTGCTGGAGCAGGCGGCGGTGGCGGCCGTCATCGTCGGGGCACGTCTGGGTGAGTCGGAGCATCGCGCCGACAACCTCAAGGTCTTCGGTTTCGCCCTGGACGAAGACGACCATGCCCGTCTGCAGGCCGCTTTCGCGCGCACCCGGCGCCTGTCCGGTGACTGTGGCGACGAGTACCGCCGAGCGCCGTTCCTGACCGCCTCGGGTGACCTGAGTCACCATCTCGACGCCCTGCCCGCCCTGTGGGAGCGTGTTCCGGTGCCAGGCCACACCGACCGCTGGAACATCAGCAGCGGCAGCGTCTGGGAGCCGTTGGCCGGGTATTCGCGCGCCATGCGTGTCGGCAACCGGATTTTGGTTTCGGGCACCACCGCCACCCATGGCAGCGGGCAATTGGTCGGGCGAAACGACGCTGCGGCCCAGGCCACCTACATCCTCGACAAGATCGATGCCAGCATCCAGTCCCTGGGCGGGCGCCTGGACGACGTCGTTCGCACGCGGGTGTACCTGAGCGACGCCA
>JANOUM010000074.1:0-4588 GCA_031416855.1 Rhodoferax sp.
GTGTCCAGCGGTTTGGCCCAGCGCATGTTGACCACCGTGGCATTGATCTGCTCGGCCACTTCCAGCGCCGGGTACAGCAGGGTGCCGAAGGCCAGCACGGCGATGCCACAGCCACGCCGGCGCACCTCTCCCTTTGCGAACGGCAGCGCCTGCAGGTCGCTGCGCATCGCGGCACCTACGCCGGAACCCCGCGGATAACGTACCGCCACCGGATGGTTCTGTTCGAACGCGCTGCTCAGCAGCTGGCGGCATTCGTTCTCGTCCGCCGGGCAGGCGATGCTGACGTTGGGTACACAGCGCAGGAACGGAATGTCGTAGGCTCCCGCATGGGTTGCGCCATCGGCGCCCACCAGGCCGGCCCGGTCCAGTGCGAACACGATCGGCAGGTTCTGCAGTGCGACATCGTGGATCAGCTGGTCATAGGCCCGCTGCAGGAAGGTGGAGTAAATGGCCACCACCGGCTTGAGCCCCTCGCAGGCCAGGCCGGCGGCGAAGGTCACGGCATGCTGCTCGGCGATGCCGACGTCGAAGTAGCGCGCCGGGAAGCGCTTTTCGAACTCCACCATGCCCGACCCCTCGCGCATCGCCGGCGTGATGCCCACCAGCCGCGGATCGTGCGCCGCCATGTCGCACAACCATTGCCCGAACACCTGGGTGAAGGTGGTTTTGGCCGCTGTGGTGAGCTTCTGCAGGCCATCCGCGGGGTCGAACTTGCCCGGGCCGTGGTAGGCCACCGGGTCGGCCTCGGCCAGGCGGTAGCCCTTCCCCTTCTTGGTGACCACATGCAGGAACTGCGGGCCGCTGAGCTGCTTGATGTTTTCCAGCGTAGGGATCAGCGAGTCGAGGTCGTGGCCGTCGATCGGCCCCGCATAGTTGAAGCCAAACTTCTCGAACAGCGTGGCCGGTACCACCATGCCCTTGGCGTGTTCCTCGAACCGCTTGGCGAGTTCGAACAGCGGCGGTGCGCCCTTGAGCACCGACTTGCCGACATTCTTGGCCGCCGAGTAGAACTGCCCGGTCATCAGCTGGGCCAGGTAACGGTTCAGCGCGCCCACAGGCGGGCTGATGCTCATGTCGTTGTCGTTCAGGACCACCAGCAGGTTGCAATGCGCCACGCCGGCGTTGTTGAGCGCCTCGAAGGCCATGCCCGCGGTCAATGCACCGTCGCCGATGATGGCCACGGAATGGCGGTTTTCGCCCTTGATCCTGGCCCCCAGGGCCATGCCCAGCGCGGCCGAGATCGAGGTACTGGAATGCGCCGTGCCAAAGGCATCATGGTCGCTCTCGGTACGCTGGGGAAAACCGCTCAGGCCGCCGAGTTGCCGCAACGTGGCCATACGCTCGCGCCGGCCGGTCAGGATCTTGTGCGGGTAGGTCTGGTGGCCCACATCCCACACCAGGCGGTCGTGCGGCGTATCGAAGACGTAATGCAGTGCAACGGTCAACTCGACCGTGCCCAGATTGGAACTCAGGTGCCCGCCGGTCCCGGACACACTGGCCAGCAGGTAGGCGCGCAGTTCGACGGCCAGCGCCGCGAGCTGGCTGCGCGGCAGGCGGCGCAGGTCGGATGGGTCGTTGATGGTTTGGAGCAGCGGGAAGGACGCGTGGGTCATGGGCGAAAGCCTCTGGTTGGTCAGTTCGACCGGTCGACAACCATGTGTGCCAGCGCGCGCAAGGCGGCGGGTTGGGCGAAATCGGCTTCGGCCAAGGCGTCGCAGGCCGCGGACAGCAGTTCGTGCGCATAGGCGCGCGAATGCTCCAGCCCCAGTACCGAGACGTAGGTGGGCTTGTCGGCCAGCGCATCCTTGCCTGCAGTCTTGCCCAGGGTGGCAGAGTCGGCGGTGACATCGAGGATGTCGTCGACGACCTGGAACGCCAGGCCGACCGCTGCGCCATAAGCCGACAGTGCCTGCCACTGGGCCGGATGCAGCTGGCCGCATGCGGCCCCCATCAGCACACTGCCCTGCAGCAGCGCACCGGTCTTGCGCTGGTGCATGTCGCGCAACTGCGGCTCGCTCAAAGGGCGCCCCACGCTGGCCAGGTCGATCGCCTGGCCGCCGGCCATGCCCGAGCTGCCGGCGGCCCGCGCCAGCAGGCGGCACATCCGGGCCTGGATCGCTGCGGGGACCACTTCGTCATCGGGCGTGAGCAACTCGAACGCGAGCGCCTGCAAGGCGTCCCCCGCCAGCAACGCGCCGGCCTCGCCGAACCGCACATGCACCGTCGGCTTGCCGCGGCGCAGGACGTCGTTGTCCATGCATGGCATGTCGTCATGCACCAGGGAATAGGCGTGGATCAGTTCGGTGGCGCAAGCGGCGCGCAAGGCCGCCTCGGCGTGGCCCGACACCGCCTCGCAGGCAGCCAGCGCCAGCAGCGGGCGCAGCCGCTTGCCGCCGTCGAGCACCGCGTATCGCATGGCCTGCACCAGGTCGGCAGGCGCGCCGTGGGCCTGGCCGGCCGGCGCGTCGGCAGTCACCCAGCGCGACAGGGCGTCTTCGACCCGCGCCAACTGACCAGCGGACCAGCGCGCGAGGTCGAACCCCGCAGCCATCGGGCCACTGTCGTAGGGCGTCACTCGGGTACCCATGGCTTGAGCGACCCGGACTCCAGCACCTTGATCTGGTTTTCGACCGCTTCGAGTTTGCCGCGGCAGAACTGCAACAGGATCGCGCCACGCCGGTACCCACCCATGAGATCCTCCAGGGGCAGGTCGCCGGACTCCAGCCGACCGACCAGTTGCTCAAGTTCCCGCAGGGCCTCCTCGTAAGTGGCCGGCAGCTCGGGATCGGATCGGGGATGGCTCGCCTTGGGCATGGGGCTGGTGGTCAGATGTAAACCGGCATTTTAGGCGCTCGACCGGCGCCCGGATGCCTGCTGCCGGGCCGGTCCGTCCGGCACCCCGGCAAGGCCCGCACAACGCACAGTTGCAGCGGCGAAACGCCGCAGGCCGGCGGGTACAATCCCCAAGACCCAACGCCGGTGCTTGCCCGGCTCATCCCGCGCCCGCGTTTCACTCAGGTGAAAGACGGGCTTTTTCTCCCTGTGGGGAGTCTTTTGGTCAGCTCACCCATGTCTGATTTAAGTCTTCGACTGCAGCAGGCACACAGCCAACTACCAGTTTCCAGCTACTTTGACACAGCGCTATACCAGCGCGAGCAAAGTCGCATCTTCCAACCCGGGCCCCACTATGTGGGGCACGCACTGGCAGTACCGGAGATCGGCGACTACTACGTCCTGCCGCAGGAGCGTGGGGGCCGGGCGCTGCTGCGCACACCGCAGGGGATCGAGCTGATATCCAATGTCTGCCGGCATCGCCAGGCGGTGATGCTCAAGGGGCGTGGCTCGCTGCAGTCCCACCAGCCTGGCAGCGCCTCTGGCAACCTGGTGTGCCCGCTGCACCGCTGGACCTACAGCGGCGGCGCGCAGGCGAAAGCCGGAACACTGATCGGCGCGCCGCATTTCGCTCAGGATCCTTGCCTCAATCTCGACAACTACCCGCTACAGCACTGGAACGGCCTGGTGTTCGAGGCCGGGGGGCGCAGCGTGACCGCCGACCTGCACGGCATGGGCCCGTTGGCCGACCTCGACTTCTCGGGTCACGTGCTCGACCATGTCGAACTGCACGAGTGCCACTACAACTGGAAAACCTTCATCGAGGTCTACCTGGAGGATTACCACGTCGGGCCGTTCCATCCCGGACTGGGCGGTTTTGTATCCTGTGAAGACCTGCGCTGGGAGTTCAAGGACAACTACTCGGTGCAGACCGTGGGTGTGGCGAACCGCCTGGGCCGGGCCGGCAGCCCGGTCTACGAACGCTGGCAGAAGGCGCTGCTGGGCTTCCGAAACGGGCAGCCACCCAAATACGGCGCCATCTGGCTCACCTATTACCCGCACATCATGGTCGAGTGGTACCCCCACGTGCTGACGGTCTCCACGCTGTTTCCGATGGGGCCGCAGAAAACCCTCAACGTGGTGGAGTTCTACTATCCGGAAGAAATCCAAGCATTCGAGCGCGAGTTCGTCCAGGCGCAGCAGGCCGCCTACATGGAAACCTGCGTCGAGGACGACGAGATCGCGCTGCGCATGGATGCGGGGCGCCTGGCCCTGATGACGCGCGGCGACAACGCCAGCGGCCCGTACCAGAGCCCGATGGAAGACGGCATGCAGCACTTCCATGAGTGGTACCGCCAGACCATGGGCCCGACCTCGCTGGAGCGTCTCGAATGACCTACACCACCCTTGTTTCCGCCGAACAGTTGCAGGCCCTGATGGGGAGCGGCACGCCACTGCTGGTGTTCGATTGCAGTTTTGAGCTGATGAAACCCGAAACCGGCGACCTGCAGTTCGCCGACGCCCATATTCCGGGCTCGGTGCGGGCCAACCTCGAGCGTGATCTGAGCGCGCAGTCGGGCGCGCCTGCGGCCAGCGGCGGGCGCCATCCCCTGCCCAGCCGGGAGCACTTCGCTCGCTGGTTGGGCAGTGTCGGCATGTCCAGCGATATGCAGGCCGTGGTGTACGACCGCCAGGGTGCCAACTACTGCGGGCGGCTGTGGTGGATGCTCAAGTGGGTCGGCCACGAACCCGTGGC
>JANOUM010000075.1:0-1548 GCA_031416855.1 Rhodoferax sp.
GGCTCCACCTCGTCGCCCATCAACATCGTGAACACCCGGTCGGCTTCGATCGCGTCGTCGATCTGCACCCGCAACAGCCTGCGCACCGTGGGGTCCATCGTGGTCTCCCACAACTGTATCGGGTTCATTTCACCCAAGCCCTTGTAGCGCTGGCGAGATGTGGCGTTTTCAGCCTGGGTTATCAGCCACGCCATGGCTTCGCGGAAGTCACTGACCTTTTCTTCCTTTTGCCGCTCACCTTCACCACGGCTCACCTTGGCACCGGAACCGAGCAGGTCCTTGAAGGTATTGGCGGCTTCGGCCAACGCAGCGTAGTCGGAGCCATGGACAAAGTCCTGTGTCAACACGCTGCTCTTCACGTTTCCGTGATGACGGCGACTGATGCGCAGGATGGGTTTATCCGTGCGCTGGTCGAATTCACCAGCCACTTCGGCATCGGGCAACCGGGCTTGCAGGGCAGCGGCTGACTGTTCTGCTTCAACGACGGTATCCAGATTCAATGCCACGCCATCCGCAATGGCGCGCAGGGCCTCGGCGTCCATGAAATTGTGCAGCCGTGCAATCACCGCCTGTGCCACCTGATGCTTGCGCGCCAGTTCGGCCAGGGTGTCGCCACTGATGACTGCTCCCTGGTCTCCACCCGTGAACACCGACGCATTTACCAGGGCAATACGCATCAGAAAACTGTCAAGGGCGCTTCCATCCTTGAGGTAGAGCTCTTCCTTGCCGGCTTTCACCTTGTACAAGGGTGGCTGGGCAATGTAGATGTGGCCACGCTCGACGAGCTCAGGCATCTGGCGGTAGAAGAACGTCAGCAGCAGGGTGCGGATATGGGCGCCGTCGACGTCCGCATCGGTCATGATGATGATGCGGTGATAACGCAGCTTGGCAACATTGAAGTCATCGTTGCCGGTGCTGCCGCCGGCCTTGCCGATACCGGTGCCCAGGGCCGTGATGAGGGTTAGTATTTCATTGCTGGTGAGCAGTTTCTCGTAACGCGCCTTCTCCACGTTCAGGATCTTGCCGCGCAACGGAAGGATCGCCTGGAACTTGCGGTCCCGTCCCTGCTTGGCAGAACCACCGGCGGAGTCACCCTCGACGATGTAGATCTCGCACAGCGCCGGGTCCTTCTCCTGGCAATCGGCAAGTTTCCCAGGCAGGCCCATGCCGTCGAGCACACCCTTGCGGCGCGTCATCTCGCGGGCCTTGCGGGCGGCCTCGCGGCCGCGCGCGGCGTCGATGATCTTGCCGCAGATCATCTTCGCGTCGGTCGGGTTCTCTTGCAGGTAGTCGGCGAGCGCACGGCTGACCACGTCTTCCACGGGGGCGCGCACTTCGCTGCTGACGAGCTTGTCCTTGGTCTGGCTGCTGAACTTGGGTTCGGGCACCTTCACGCTGAGCACGCAGCACAGGCCTTCGCGCATGTCGTCGCCGGTGACCTCGACCTTGGCCTTCTTCGCCAGCTCGTTGTCCTCGATGTACTTGTTGATCACGCGCGTCATCCCCGCGCGCAAGCCGGTCAGATGCGTGCCGCCGTCGCGCTGCGGG
>JANOUM010000076.1:0-3088 GCA_031416855.1 Rhodoferax sp.
GATCACAAAATCCAGGGCAATCACCGCCAGCGGCAGCGCCACTATGACCGGCACCCGAAAGTGGTTCAGCAGGCCCCAGCCATTGGCTGCACAAAAGGCCGCCATGCCGACTGCGGCCAACGGGAACAACAGCCGCAGCAACACGGTGTTGAGCACCACCAGGCCCAGATTGCTGACCCAGCGCACGGTCCTGGACAAGGTCAGCCTGCGCCGCGGCGCCAGCACCTCCCACAGTGCGACCAGTACAAAGGCCCCCAGAAAAAATCCCAGCCGGATGACAGGCTCGTGCAAAAGGACATAACGCTCGAAATCCATGCAGTTCTCCCTCAACAGCGACGTACCGCAGCAGGCCAGTGACCGCCATCAAAGTCAGACGTCTTGCGATCATTCTAGTAAGGAACACCTGCTGGAGTTGCGCATGGCGTTACCGGAGATGGCGAGTGCGCCAGAGCTCCTGACGCAACGCATCCGCAAGCAGTTGCTGGCCCAGGCCCGCAGTGGCGAGGTCGTGATGCTCGATGTACGCCCCCAGTCTGAATTCGACGCGGCGCACCTGCCTCATGCCCGATCCATGCCCTTGCCGGAGCTGGCTCGGCGCCTGTCCGAGTTGCCGCGCGACGTGGAGATCGTCGCCTACTGCCGTGGGCCGTTTTGCCTGATGTCAGGCGCGGCGGTTACCTTGTTGCGGGCACACGGCTTTCAGGCACGCAAGACCCTGGACGGCATCAGTGACTGGCTGGTTGCGGGCCTGTCACTTTCCAGGGCTTGCGCTTCCAGTGGCATGGCTACACACCATCCAAAGGATCCCGCCATGCCACGGCCCTGTTCATCGTCAACGACGCGCCCGATGGCAAAGGGCGCGCATCCACCGCCTTGCGTCTCGCCCCCGGAGTGGCGGGTAAAGCGGGTCAGAACGCCCATCGACAAGGTGGCAGCCGATCTCGACTTTGTCGATTACAGGGTGCCACGACATCCGGGCATTGCGCATAGCCGAAGAATACGGCGACGATCTTTGCCGGGAAGTCCTTGATACTTCTGCTCTGGCCGAGGTGGTCGGTCAAGGGAACCGCTCCAGATGCCTCATGGATAACTTGCCTTGATCTCCTGGAGAACCATCGCGCGTAATGCGTCCGGGCTGTGGTCCAGCAACGGTCTGCCGTTCACGAAGAAGGTCGGGGTCTTCTTGACCTGCAACACCGCGATGTCCTGGGCATCCTGCTTCAAGATGGCATCGAATCGGGGGTTGTCCATGTCGCGCTTCGCCTTGTCGATATCCAGCCCAACGGTTTGCAGAACGCCCCAGACACGCTGGACCTGCGGGTTGCCATGCTCGGCCCAATCCGGCTGGGCCTTCAGCACCGCTTCGAGCGACTGCCAGTACAAGCCCTGCGTTTTGGTGGCTTCCAACATCTTCACCACCACATCAGAGCCCTGGTGGAAGGCGGCATACCTGAGCACCAAACGCACCTTTTGCGGATGCTCGGCCAGAATCGATTTGACATAGGGATAAAACGCACGGCAGGCTTCGCACGACGGATCAAAAAACTCCACGATCGTCACCTTGGCATCGGCGGGCCCCGTGCTTGGCGAGTGGAACTGCACCAGCGACGCACTGCTGGTTTTTGCGACCTCCGTGCGCTCCTGGCCTTTCTTGTACTGATAGATGAACATGGCGGCGGCAAAAGCGACCAAAACCCCTACAACCGTACCAACAATGATGCTACTTCTCTTCATGGCTTTTTTCTATTCAAAGCAAACAACACGACAACGATGGCCAGGAACGCGACCAGGGACATCAATGGAATGGTCACAAAACCCAAAATTTGGAGTTTGACCTCATTGCATGGAACGTCCTGGCTGCATGGTTGGATCCCCTTCGGTATGTAGCCCAGGTAGAGCAGGCAGTGGAAGGCGGCAAGGGCCACGCCGACAAGCGCCAATGGCTGGGCATACTTCACGACGTTCACGTCTTGCGTCCACAACGCGATGCCGAGGATGACCGCGAGCGCGTACATCGGAATGCGTTGGTACCAGCACAACACGCAAGGTGCGTAGTCCATCACCTCGCTCAAGAACAGGCTGCCCGCCATCGAAACGACTGCCAGGAACCAGCCGGTGAACAACAACGCCCATTGCCGGGTGCTGATCGCCGATGCCGGGTTATGCGGCATGGGGCTTTCCGGCTTCCGAGGGGCGTGCTGTGCGGACCACCACCAGTGCCCCACTGACGACGAGCGCAATGGTGGAGAAAAAGTGCCGTTGCCATCCCCCCGCGTCCGCCAGGAAAGAAAATGCTGCGCCGGGATTGAGAACGTTGACCCAGTTGAATCCCGTTGTGATGGGCAGGACTTCATGCAATCGCATGGTCTGGGTGACCTGAAATTCAACAGCTTGGTCGATGGCCCACAACAACACCGCAAGGCTCAACCAGCGCCACCGCGATATAGCTTCTGTTGGCGTTCGGGTCATTTCGGGTAAGGGTCCGCGAAACTGGTCTTGGCGTTGACGAGAACAGTCCGCTTCAGCCCCTTGGCGTCGGCAAACTGCAGCTCCAGCGGCACGGTTTGGCCGGGCTTGATGGTTTGCGTCAGGTCCATCATCATCACGTGGTAACCGCTGGACTTGAGTTCCACGACCTTTCTGGCGGGGATGTCCAGGCCCCCGAGATGCGCACGCATTTTCATGACGCCGGCTTCCATCTTCATCTCATGAATCTCGTTGATATTGGCGGCAGGGGTGGCCACGGAAATCAGCTTGACGGGCTCGGTCGAGGTGATCTTCAAACGCTCCCGTGGCCTGCTGGCCCGGAACCGTGGCACGCACCCATACGCTGTCGATCTTGATTTGTGCCGAGGCTCCAGCGGAAATCCCCACAAGCGCAAGCGTGATCCATCTGTATCGCAGCAATCCCATGAAGGTCCTTCAAAAACAAAACTACCTGGGATTGGAAACCTTGAAGCCGCCGTGCGTGACAACACCGCTCCACGTGATGTCTCGATTGATAGCATCGCGGCGCTCAACAGCCTGAGGAAGATCGGGAACATCGGTGCTCATATGGAGGCAGATGTGAACCTAATGGTGCCGGTCG
>JANOUM010000077.1:0-18761 GCA_031416855.1 Rhodoferax sp.
GGATGTCCGGCAAGGCGCGCGGCCCCTGCGCCAGATAGGCTGCCACGGCCGCATAGGCACCCGAGAGCTCGGTGCGCAGCACGGAGATCAGCCATAACAGCGGAAACGCGATGGCGGCGGTCAGCAGCAGGGTCATCAAGGCCGCACTCAGAGTGGCGCGGCCGCGCAGCAACCGGCGCAGTCGCACATACAACGGCCAGGTGGTGAACGCCATGATGGCCGCCCATGCCATTGGCACCAGGAACAGGTGCAGCACCGAGTAGGACAACAACAACAGGCCGCCCAGAAGCAGCGCGAGGATGAGGCGGCGCGGGGTGAAGGTGGTGGGATCGTTCATCGGTGCCTGAGGGTACATGACCTTAGACAAGACGCGCTCTTGGACGGAGGTTTTACGGATCGCCTGCGGGCTCAGACCATGCGGCTTCCTTGAACTCGATGTCGTTCCATTCGAGGGAGTTCAGCTTGCCCAGAAGCGCATCGCGCGTCATGGTCGATGGCCAGGACCGGATAAGCTTTTGCCAGCTGCAGCAGAGAGGATTCGGCTTGGCGGAGGATCATTCTTACAAATTGGTAGTGTGATCGCCAAATTGTGAAACCGATTGCGTCGACGTACGCCTTATTCGAGTTTCAACCTCAGCCTGCGCGCGTCCGGGCAGATCAAACATGCGTGGGCAAAAAAGATCGGCCCCCATGCGCAGTGACAGGAATGAATCTCCAAGTTTCAGAAAGTTTGGTGACGGGTTATTGGTTGTGGTCGCTGCGCCGGATGATCTTGCATGAATGACGTATGGCTGGGCCGACCCGCCAGGTTCAGCGCCGTTGTGGCAGCGGGTGTTTGCGCCAGCAGCTTGCCGCGCCGGAACACCTGCAGCCGCGTGGCGCGCAGCCGGATCGCCTCTACGGGCGTGCGCGCCTGCAGCAGCACGAAATCGGCATGGCAACCGGCCGCCAGGCCATAACCGTCCAGGCCCAGGATGCGCGCCGGGTTGATGGTGACGGCGTCGAAACACTGGCGCATGGCGGCCTGGCTGGTCATCTGGGCCACGTGCAAGCCCATGCTGGCCACGTCGAGCATGTCGGCGCATCCCAGCGAATACCAGGGGTCCATCACGCAGTCCTGCCCGAAAGCGACCGTCAGGCCCTGGGCCATCAACTCCGGGACGCGTGTCATGCCGCGCCGCTTGGGGTAGCTGTCGTGCCGGCCCTGCAGCGTGATGTTGATCAGCGGGTTGCTCACCACATGCACCTGCGCCTCGGCCATCAGGGGCAGCAGCTTGGACACGTAGTAGTTGTCCATGGAGTGCATCGAGGTCAGGTGTGAACCGGTGACGCGGCCGTGCAGGCCCAGGCGCTGGGTCTCGCAGGCCAGGGTTTCGATGTGGCGCGAGAGCGGGTCATCCGATTCGTCGCAGTGCATGTCGACGCGTTTGCCCTGTGCCGCGGCAAGTTCACACAGCAGCTTCACGCTGGCAGCACCATCGGCCATAGTGCGCTCGAAATGGGGGATGCCACCGACGACATCCACGCCCAGGTCGAGTGCACGCTGCAAATTTTCAACGCCGCCGGGTGCACGCAGCACACCATCCTGCGGGAAGGCGACCAATTGCAGGTCCAGGTAGGGGGCGACCCGGCGTTTCACCTCCAGCAGCGCCTCCACGGCCAGCATGCGTGGATCACTGGTGTCCACATGGGAACGGACCGCCAGCAGCCCCTTGGCAACCGCCCAGTCGCAATAGGCCAGCGCGCGGCCGACCACCGCCTCGTGCGTCAGATCGGGTTTCAGTTCGCCCCACAGTGCGATGCCCTCCAGCAAGGTGCCGCTCTGGTTGACGCGCGGCATGCCGTAACTCAGTGTGGCGTCCATGTGGAAATGGGCGTCGACGAAGGGTGGCGAGACGAGTTGGCCCTGCGCGTCCAGCGTCTGGTGTGCGGGGGCCTGCAGGCCGGGCGTGACTTCGACAAAGTATCCATCCTGCACGGCCAGCGACATACCGGTGCGGCCGTCGGGGAGGGTGGCGTGGGTGACCAGAAGATCGAGCATGTGCGTGGGTTCCAGAGAACTGTTGGCAGGAGGATACCCGAGCGCAGTGCGGGCCTATGCAAGGCGGTGACACGGCGGTGGCCGAAACGCGCGATCACCGGCAGGCACGGCCCAAGCGCTGCGCTTCCGATTCGCACCCAGCGCAGCGGCCATGCGACACAATGAGGCGATGCAAGAAAGAATCCAAGCGCCCACACCGTGCAACTGCAACCATCAGGAGATGCCATGCCAGTAGCGAAACAGCGAACAGACACCCCGTTTCGTGCTGCGCGACCGCGCTGGTACAAGACCCGCGCAGCGACTGCAGCAGGAATCGTCACTCTGGCAATTGCTGCATGCACCAGTGGACCGACTCTCCAATCCCAGGTGGCAGCAGCAAGGCCGGGCGAGTGTTCGGCGCTGCTCGGCGTCGCCTCCGACATGGCCACGGTCACCTCTGCAACGCCGGTGCCTGCCGGTGAAACCATCGGTGCGACCAAGGTCGCCGTGCCCTTTTGCCGGGTGCAGGGCGTGGCCCGGCCATCCGGCGACTCGCTGATCAATTTCGAGGTCTGGCTGCCTGCCACGCCGGGTGCCTGGACCGGTCGACTCAAGACAGACGGCACTGGCGGGTACGCCGGTGCCACGCCGATTGCACGCATGGCCCAGGACCTCGCCACGGGTTTTGTGGTTGCCGGCAGTGACATGGGCCACACCGGTGGCGAGTCACCCAACTGGACGCTCGGACATCCGGAGAAGGTCGCCGATTGGGGTTTCCGCGCCCACTATTTCGTGACCACGGCTGCCAAGGCGCTCACCCGTGCCTACTATGGCCAACCTGCGACCAAGGCCTATTTCGAGGGTTGCTCCAATGGTGGCAGGCAGGCCATGATGATGGCGCAGCGGTACCCCGACCTGTTCGACGGCATCGTGGCCGGTGCACCGTCGCAGTTCTACGGCGACACGCTGCTGTCGCTGGTCTGGACCGGCCACAGCCAGGTGCCGGTATTTGGACAACCGCCGATCCTCTCCACCGAGAAGCGCGCCATGATGACCCGACGCGCCCATCTCGCCTGCGACGCGCTCGACGGCCTGCTCGACGGGCAGATCACCAATCCGCGCGCCTGCGCCTTCGATCCAGCGCTGCTGCAGTGCACCGGCACCGAAACGCCCGACTGCCTGACAACGGCGCAACTACAGGCGGCGCGTGCCGTCTACCGTGGCATCCCGAGCGCTGATGGCGGGCAACGCTGGAACGGTCCGGTCGTGGGTTCCGAGGCCGACTGGATTCCGGCATTCGCTGACGCTGGCGGTTATGGCGTCTTCATCGGGCATTTCGTCTATGGGCAGCGCACCCCGCCGTTCGCGCCACGCAGCCTGGATGTGGTGGCGCAGTACGACCACATCAAACAGGCGGTGTCGCCATTCATGGTCGCGCCCAGCCCGGACCTCAGCCGGTTCAAGGCGCGCGGGGGCAAGCTGCTGCAGTACCACGGCTGGCACGATGCTGTTGTTGCTCCACAGAGTTCGCCCAACTATGTGCATGCCCTGGCACAGTTCGAACGGCTTAAGGGCCTGTCACCCGCGGCCTTCGACGAGGCGGTCGAGAAGCTGTCGGCGGCGGATGTGGCTGCCGCGGCGCAGACTCAGGCGCCTGTGGTGCAGCAATACCACCGGCTTTTCATGTTGCCCAATGTCGCGCATTGCGGTGGCGGCAGTGGTCCGTCGATGGTTGGTGGCGGCACGGGTGACCCGCTGCCAGCGTTTCGCGATGCCAACCACGACGCGGTGCTGGCGCTTGCGCGTTGGGTCGAACAGGGCGTCGCGCCGGAATCGATCATCGCCACCAAGTTGACCAATGACATGGTGGAGCGCCAGCGTCCGGTGTGTGTGTATCCCAAACAGGCGCGTTACAACGGATCGGGGGACATTAACCTCGCGGCCAACTTCAGCTGCACGTTTCCTGGTGCCGAGCAGCCCGGTGTGTCGGTGGCCGACCTCAACCAGATCAGGAACGCGCTGCGCCAGCGGGCGCTGCTGGGGCCGGTGCGCTGAACTGCACCGCGCATGAAAAAAGCCCTGGTTGCATGTGCAACCGGGGCCCTTGGTTCAGCGCCTGGCGGGGCCGGCCATCATGTGGCCAGCGCGCAGGTGACGGCTACTTCGCCGCTTCCCATACCGCGTGTGAATACGCGGCCTTGCCCGGGTCTTTCTTGATCACCGGGGAGTCGCCACCGGCCAGCAGCACCTTGACGGTGCGTTCGTAGGCGGCGGGCTCCAGGTAGCCCAATTTCGGCGTGCCAGCGGTCTTGATAAGCTTGGCCACGTTTTCCATCTGGCGTTTCTGCACCGCTTCCTTGGCACTGCCCGAGGTGTCGGCCTTGACCACGATCTGGGCTGCCTCGGTGGGGTTCTTGACCGCGTCGTTCCAGCCCTTGAAGGTGGCCCTGAGGAACTTGCCCATGCGTTTGACGAAGGCCGGGTCTTTCAGGTTGGACTCGAGCACGTACAGGCCGTCTTCCAGGGACGCCACACCCTGGTCTTCGTAGAAGAAGGTGACGAGGTCGCTTTCCTTGACGCCCGCGTCCACCACCTGCCAGTACTCGTTGTAGATCATGGTCGAGATGCAGGCGGCCTGGTTCTGCAACAGCGGATCGACGTTGAAGCCCTGCTTGAGCACCTTGATGTCGGTGTCCGGCTTGAGCTTGAGTTTGGCCATCCAGTTGAGGAACGGATACTCGTTGCCACCGAACCACACGCCCAGGGTCTTGCCCTTGAGATCGGCCGGCTTGCTGACACCACTGGACTTCTTGCAGGTCAGCATCAGGCCGGAACGGTCGAACACCTGGGCGATGTTGACCAGCGGCACGCCGGCCTCACGCGCGGCCAGGGCGTCGGGCATCCAGTTGACCACCACGTCGGCGCCCTTGCCGGCGATCACCTGCACCGGCGAGATGTCGGGGCCGCCGGGTTTGATCGTCACGTCCAGGCCCTCGGCCTTGTAGTAACCCTTGGCGGCGGCCACGTAGTAACCCGCGAACTGGGCCTGGGGCAGCCACTTGAGCTGCAGCGTGACTTTCTCCTGCGCGGATGCGGCAAAACCGCTGATTGCCAGGGCGGCAGCCAGCAAGGTTTTGGTCAAGACGGAAGAACGGATCATGAAAACTCCTTGGTTGAAAAGACGGGCTGAAAAGGTCGACCCAAAAGGGTAAACCACGACACGGGAAACAGCAACTGGTACTAACCTGCAGACTGCGACAGGATCTCATTTCCGGCCACGCACGGAGGGGTGCCAAAAGGTGGCGCGCCGCTCCAGGGCCACGAGCAAGGCATATGCCACCGACCCGGTCACTGCCGCCACCACCACGGCGGCCCAGACCAGGGCCATGTTCATCTTGGTGGCCTCGGTCGAGATGCGAAAACCCAGGCCAGAGGTGGGCGAACCGAAGAATTCGGCGACGATGGCGCCGATCAGCGCCAGCGTGGCATTGACCTTGAGCGCGCCGAACATGAACGGCAGTGCGGCCGGCAGCCGCAGCGACCACAGGGTTCGTCCGTATCCCGCCGCGAAGCTGTGCATCAGTTCGCGCTCCAGTCGGTTCGACGCCTGCAGCCCCGCCAGCGTCGACACCAGCATCGGGAAGAAGGTCATCAGCACCACGACCGCCGCCTTGGAGGGCCAGTCGAAGCCGAACCACATCACGGCGATCGGCGCCACGCCGACGAGCGGGATCGTGCTGGTCAGCGACGCGATCGGCAGCAGTCCGCGCTGCAGGAACGGCAGCCGGTCGATAGCGATCGCGACCAGGAAACCCAGGCTGGAGCCGAGTGCCCAACCGATCAGCACCGCCTTGACGACGGTCTGGGTGAAATCGTTGCCAAGCCGGGGCAGGTTGTCGAACAGCGACCGCAGGATCAGCCAGGGCGCGGGCAGCAGTACCCGCGGGACTTCGAGCGCCACCGTCAGCAACTGCCAGAAGTACACCACCCAGATGCCGAAAAGCGCGGCAGTGAGCGAGGCGTAGGCGCGGTGGCCGTCGAGCGCGGCCATGCGGCGGATGCCGGCGACGGCCAGGGCCGCCAGGGCGAGTGTGGCGATCCAGAAAAGGGCGCCGGCCGGTTCTTCGCCACCCGCCGTCGGCGAGATCAGGAACAGCCCAGCCAGCAGCGGCGAGCCCAGGATCAGGACCAGCGTGGAGCGGTGCCCCGGTGGTGGCCGGCTGGCAACGGCAGCGTTCACTGGTGTACCTTCGCGCTGCGCATGGCGGTGTTCGCCCTTGGGAGCGGCCCGGCGGCTCATCAGGAGTCCTCCATGCTGCGCATTGCGGAATTCGCCTTGGGAGCGGCCCGGCGGCTCATCAGGAGTCCTCCATGCTGCGCATTGCGGAATTCGCCTTGGGAGCGGCCCGGCGGCTCATGCCTGCCTCCGATGCCGCAAGGCCAGGTTCTCGATGCCGGCCATGGCGGCGGTCAACACCAATCCGAGCAGGGCCGCCATCACCAGCGCCGACCAGATCTGTACCGTCTGGCCATAGTAGGAGCCGGTCAGGAGGCGCGCGCCCAGGCCCGCCTGCGCGCCGGTCGGCAACTCGGCCACCATCGCGCCAACGAGCCCGGCCGCAATGCCCACACGCAGCGCCGGGAACAAAAAGGGCAGGGCGGCCGGCAGGCGCAGCATCCACAAGGCCTGCCAGCGCGAGGCGGCGTAGGTGTGCATCATCTCGGTCTCGATCACCTGCGGCGAGCGCAGGCCCTGAACCATCGCCACCGTGACCGGGAAGAAACACAGGTACATCGCGATCACCGCCTTGGGGGCGACACCGGCAAAACCCAGGCTGCCCAGGATCACCAGCACGATCGGCGCGATCGCCAGCACCGGCACCGACTGCGAGGCCACGATCCAGGGCAGCAGCGCGCGGTCCAGCGTGCGCGAATGCACGATGCAGACCGACAGCACCAGCCCGAGGACCGTGCCCATGGCGAATCCGACCAGCGTCGATTGCGCCGTGACGGCCACATGGAACAGCAGGTTGCGCGGCGAGTCCAGCGGAAAGTCGACCAGGCTGGTCTGCAAGTCCGCCGCGACCTGGTGCGGCGCGGGCAGCACGGGCCGCTGCATGTCCATCGTGGCGGCCACCAGGTCCTGCCAGGTCCAGGGGCCCTTGGGGTCGAGCACGCGCTCGATGGCGCCCGGCGCGTTGAGCCAGACTGTCAGCCCGTACCACAGCAGCAGCACTGCGGCCAGGATCACCAGTACCGGTAGTCCGTGCTGGGTCAGCCGCCGACCCAAGGGCCGGGTGGGAGAGCTATTCGTGGTGGCCATCGGCGAGTGCCTCGCGCACCGCATGCGCCACGGCGACGAATTCAGCCGAGTCGCGCAGCCCCAGATGCCGCTCGTCGGGCAGCGTGGAGTCGATCACCCGCACGATGCGCCCCGGGCGCGGCGACATCACCACGATGCGTGTGGACAGGTACACCGCCTCGGCGATCGAGTGCGTCACGAACACCACGGTGCGGCGCTCGCGTTGCCACAACTGCTGCAGTTGCTCGTTCAGGCGGTCCCGCGTGATCTCGTCGAGTGCGCCAAAAGGCTCGTCCATCATCAGGATGCGCGGCTCGAACGACAGCGCGCGCGCGATCGACACCCGCTGCTGCATGCCGCCGGAGAGTTGCCAGGGGTACTTGTCCTCAAAACCCGTGAGGCCGACCCGCGCCAGTTGTTCCATCGCGATGGACTGGCACTGGGCATCGCTGCGGCCCTGGATCTGCAGCGGCAGCTTGACATTGCCCAGTACGGTGCGCCAGGGAAACAGCGCCGGCGCCTGGAATACATACCCGTAGGCACCTGCCAGCCGGGCGTCGTGCGGCGACACACCATTGACCAGCACCGAGCCTGACGTGATGTGCTCCAGGTCGGCGATCACGCGCAGCAGGGTGGTCTTGCCACAGCCGGAAGGGCCGATCAGGGCGACGAATTCGCCCGGTTTGATCGCCAGGTCGATGTTTGACAGCGCGTGCAACGGCGCGTCCAGCGGGTTGTAGATCAAGGACGCCCCGCGCACCTGCACGGCGAGTGTGGTGTCCGATACGGGCGGAGTAGGCGCTGTCATGGGTTTCTCAGGGTCATTCTTGTAGGTGTACTGGCCGCCTGGCCCGCGCCGGATTCTAGCGTTCGCCCTTGCGGTAGGGCTTCATCAGCGCCTGCGGGTAGCTGGCCTTGCGGGCCACCAGCACCAGCGCGACGATCGACAGTACATAGGGCAGCATCAGGTACATCTGGTAGGGCAATGCGGCATCGCCCGACTGCTGCAGGCGCAGTTGCAGGGCGTCGAAAAATGCGAACAGCAAGGCGCCGAGCAGCGCCTTGCCGGGGCGCCAGGACGCGAACACAACCAGCGCCACGCAGATCCAGCCGCGCCCGTTCACCATGTTGAAGAAGAAGGCATTGAAGGCCGACAAGGTCAGGAAGGAGCCCGCCACACCCATCAGAGCCGATCCGGCCACGATGGCGCCGGTGCGCAGCGCCGCCACCGACACCCCCTGGCCCTCGGCCGCCTGCGGGTTTTCGCCCACCATGCGCACGGCCAGGCCGACCGGTGTGCGGTACAGCAGGTAGCCGACCAACGGCACCATCACCAGGGCGAACAGGGTCAGCGGGGTCTGTTGCGCGAGCACCGGGATGGCGATCCAGTCCATTTCGCCGAAAGGGGTGATGGTGGGGGGGGTGTCGACCTTCGGAAAACGCACCCGGTAGCCAAAATAGCTCAAGGCGGTGGCAAGCAGGGTGACGCCCAGGCCGGAGACATGCTGCGACAGCGCGAGGCCCACTGTCAGGCCCGCATGCAGCAGGCCGAACACGGCGCCGGCGCCGGCCGCCGCCGCGACGCCGAGCCACAGCGGCGCACCGGCATAGACCGCCAGCCAGCCGGTAAAGGCGCCGGCGACCATGATGCCCTCGATGCCCAGGTTGAGCACCCCCGCGCGTTCACACAACAACACACCCAGGGTGCCCAGGATCAGCGGTGTGGCGATGCGCAGCACCGCGATCCAGAACGACTGGTTGAGCAGGATCTCGAGCAGATCGCTCATTTCACGGAGCCCCCACGCTTGTCGCTGCGCGTACTGCGCTGGACGGGCCACCGCCAGAGGCGGTGTCTCTTCGCCCCGTCCGAGCCTGCGCAGGCAGGCTCAGAGCCGCGGGGCTCAGCCCCAAGGGGGCCTTCGCGCCTTGGGACGGCCCGGCGGCACTCATTTCCAGCGCACCCGGTATTGCGTCAGCAACGTCGCCACCAGCACCGAGAGCAGCGATGCCGCCACGATCACGTCGGCGATGTAGGTCGGCACACCGATGGCGCGGCTCATGCTGTCTGCGCCCACCAGCACCCCGGCCACGAAGATGCTGGCCAGCACCACGCCCAGCGGATGCAGCGCAGCCAGCATCGCGATCACGATGCCCGAATATCCGTAACCTGGCGACATGTCGAGCGTCACGTAACCGGTGCGGCCCGCAACCTCGATCGCCCCGGCGAGCCCGGCCAGCGCGCCCGAGAGCATCGCCACCAGCACCACGGTGCGGGTCACCGGCACCCCGGCGAAGGCGGCTGCGCGCGCGTTCGCACCCACGGCCCGGATGTCAAAACCCAGCACAGTGAACTTGAGCAGCGCCCAGACCGCCAGGGCCAGCACCATGCCCCACAACAAGCCGCTGTGCACACGTGTCTGCGGGATCAGCTTGGACAATTCAAGGTCGCCGATCAGGGCCACGCTCTGCGGCCAGCCCATGGCGGTGGGGTCCTTCATCGGGCCGTCGAGCAGCATCGACACCAGCAACAGCATGATGAAGTTCAGCAGCAGCGTGGTGACCACCTCGTCGACGCCCAGGCGCTGCTTCATCAGTGCCGGACCGAGCAGCAGCAAGGCCCCCGCCAGGGCGGCGGCAAGCACCATGAGGACGAACAGCAGCGGGATCGGGATCTGCGCAAACCCGATACCGCCGTGCAGGCCGCCCACTGCCACGGCCGCCAGGGCGCCAGCGTACAACTGGCCTTCGGCACCAATGTTGAACAGGCGCGCCTTGAAGGCCACGGTGGCGGCCAGCCCGGTCAACATCAAGGGAATCGCACGGGTCAGGGTCTCGCTGAGCGCAAACACTGAGCCGAAGCCGCCTTCCAGCAACAGCCGGTAGGTCTGGGTGACGGCCGCGCCGGCCCATAACACCAGCAGGGCGCTCACCAGCATGGTGAAGGCAACCGCGCCGATCGGGGCCAGCACCAGCGCCAGGGGCGATTGCCGGGAGCGCTTTTCGAGCCTCATGGCGCGACCGCCCCAGCGCTAATGGGAGCATGGTCGGCGCCGGCCATGGCGAGTCCGATCGCTTCACGGGTCCAGGCCTGCGGAGGGAGCGCCCGCGTCAGGCGGCCCGCATGGATCACCGCCACCCGGTCGCCCAGGGTCAATACCTCGTCCAGGTCGTCGGAAATCAGCAGCACGGCAGCCCCGGCGTCACGTGCAGCGATCAATTGCGCCTGCACATACTGTACGGCGCCGATGTCCAGGCCCCAGGTCGGCTGATGCGCAACGATCAGCTTCGGGGTGACGGTGTGTGCGGGTGTCGTCTCGGGATGCAGCAGCGCCCGCCCCAGGATCAGCTTTTGCATATTGCCGCCAGACAGTGCGCGGGCCGGGGCGTCGATGCCCGCGCCGCGGACGTCGAAGGCCGCGACGATGCGTTGCGCATGGGCACGCGCGGTGGCGCGTCGCACCAGCAAGCGGCGCGAAAAGCTGTCGCTGCGCAGCCGCTCGGATACCGCATTCTCCCAAACCGGCAGGTCGCCCACCACGCCCACGGCATGGCGGTCCTCCGGGATGCGTGCCACGCCAAGGGCCACCAAATTCGCCGGTCGGGCCGGCAACGCCTGGCCGAGGAAGCGGATATCGCCATGGGTCGCGGCGCGGGTGCCGCACAGCAATTCGGCCAGCGCGACCTGCCCGTTGCCCGAGACACCCGCAATCGCGACGATCTCGCCGCTGTGCAGTACCAGCGACGCATCCAGCAGGCGCTCGCGCCCTGGCGCCGTGCTGACGGCGCGCAGTTCGCACACGGGTTCACCGATGCGCGGGCTGGGCCGACGCAGGGGCAGTTCGAGCGCATGACCGACCATCCAGGACGCGAGTTGCGCCTGCGTGGTGTCGCGCGCCGTTGCTTGCGCCACCAGCTTGCCGCCGCGCAGGACCGCGATGCGCTGCGACACCCGCAACACTTCCGCCAGCTTGTGGCTGATGAAGATGATGGACAGCCCCTGTGCGACCATCTGGGCCAGCACGTCGAACAGCGCCTCGCTCTCCTGGGGTGTGAGCACCGCGGTGGGTTCGTCCAGGATCAGGATGCGCGCGCCCCGGTAGAGCGCCTTCAGGATCTCGACACGCTGGCGTTCGCCGACCGACAGGTTGCCGACCAGGGCGTCGGCATCGACCGCCAGCCCGAACCGGTGCGCCACGTCGTCGAGCTTGCGCCGCGCCTCGGTGCGGCGCGTGAACAGCTGCCATAGTGGCTCGGAGCCCAGCATCACGTTGTCCAGCACGCTGAGGTTGTCGGCCAGCGTGAAGTGCTGGTGCACCATGCCGATGCCGGCCGCCAGCGATGCCTTGGGGTCGCCCGGTGCCAGCGGATGGCCGAATACGGTGATGTGCCCGGCGTCCGCCACGTAATGGCCGAACAGGATCGAGACCAGGGTCGACTTTCCGGCACCGTTCTCGCCCAGAAGTGCCAGCACCTCGCCCCGGCGCAGGTCCAGCGAGATGTCGTTGTTGGCCACCAGGCTGCCGAAGCGCTTGGTGATGCCACTGAGCTGGAGGACGGTGTCGTCGGTCATGCGGTACGATCAAAAAAAAGACACCCCTGGGCCGGGGTGTCTTTTTGGGTCCACCGGCAACTACTTGGCGCTGGACTTAGGCTGGTTGTCATCCACCTTGACGGTGAACTTGCCGTCCACAATCGCCTTTTCCTTGGCGCGCATCTTCGCGACCAGATCGGCCGAAATCTTCTTCTCGAACGTACCCAGCGGTGCCAGCGAGGACCCCTTGTGTTTCATCATGGAATACGGTCCGTAGTCCTCGGCGGTGAATTTGCCGTCCTTGACCAGCTTGATGGCCCGGTTGGCCGAGGGTTCGAAGTGCCAGATGGCGGATGCGACCACCGTATCGGGGTACTTGTCCTGCGTGTTGATGACGTTGCCGATCGCCAGCTTGCCTTTCTCCTTGGCCGCGTCGCTGACACCGAATCGCTCGGCGTACATCACATCGGCCCCCTTGTCGATCATGGCGAAGGCTGCTTCCTTGGCCTTGGGCGGATCGAACCAGCTGTTGATGAAACTCACGCTGAATTCGACCTTCGGATTGACCTCTTTCGCGCCGGCCATGAAGGCGTTCATCAGGCGGTTGACCTCGGGGATCGGGAACCCGCCGACCATGCCGATCCGGTTGCTCTTGGTCATGCCGCCAGCGATCATGCCCGACAGATAGGCCGGTTCCTGAATGTAGTTGTCGAACACGCTGAAGTTGGGCGCCTGTGGTTTGCCCGAGGAGCCCATCAGGAACGACACCTTGGGAAAGTCCTTGGCTACCTTGCGTGCGGCCGCCTCGACAGCGAAGGCTTCGCCGACGATCAGCGTACTGCCGGCCGTCGCGTATTCGCGCATGACGCGTTCGTAATCGGCGTTCGAGACGTTCTCGCTGGCCTTGTATTCGATGTCGCCGCGTGCCTCTGCGGCCTTGAGCGCGGTGTGCAGGCGACCGGCCCACTGCTGTTCGAATGGCACGGTGTAAATGCCGGCGACCTTGATCTTGGCCTGGGCCAGGGACAGGCCGGGTGCGAGGGTGGCCAACGCGGCGGCGAGGGCCACGACATGGCGGCGGTTCAGGGATTGCATGGGTCTTTGTTCTCCGTTGTGAAAAAAAATGCCGGGCAACTCATGTGCCGGCGCGCTCCAGCATGGCATGCAGCAAGACATTGCAGCCGGCCGTGATGTGTTCGGGTTTGGCGTCTTCGATCTCGTTGTGGCTGATGCCATCCTTGCAGGGGATGAAGATCATTCCCGCGGGTGCCAGTTGCGCCATGTAGACCGCGTCGTGGCCGGCGCCCGAGACGACCGGCATGTTCGAATAACCCAGCTTGGCGGCGGCCCTCGCCACTGCATCCACGCAGTCGTCGTGGAAAACCTGCGCCGGGTAGCTCGACACCAGTTCGATCGTGATCGGCAGGCCGCTGTCCTTGCCGAGTTGCGCGGCGCAGGCCTTTACCTCGGCTGCCATTGTGTCCACCAGCGCGTCGGTGGCATTGCGCAGGTCGATCGAGAACTTGACCCGGCCCGGGATCACGTTGCGGCTGTTGGGGTGCACATGCACCATGCCCACCGTGCCGCGGCCATGCGGCTTGTGGCGCAGCGCAGCGGCGACCACCTCCTGCATCAAGTGGCTGGCCACCTGCAGCGCATCCTTGCGTAACGCCATCGGTGTGGGGCCGGCATGGGCCTCCATGCCGGTGACAGTGCAGTCGAACCAGCGGATACCCAGCACGCCCGACACCACACCGATGGTCTTGTCGTTGTCCTCCAGCACCGGTCCCTGCTCGATGTGGGTCTCGAAATAGGCGCCGATCGGATGGTCGCCGGGTTCCTGCGGGCCGATGTAGCCGATGCGTTCGAGTTCTTCCTTGACCGACTTGCCGGCGGTATCGCGCGCGGCATACGCATGCTCCAGCGTGAAGGCCCGGGCAAACACGCCTGAACCCATCATCACCGGCACGAAACGCGAACCTTCCTCGTTGGTCCAGAAGGCGACCTCGATCGGCGCCTCGGTCTCGATGCCGTGGTCGTTGAGGGTGCGCACCACCTCCAGGCCGGCCAGCACGCCGTAGTTGCCGTCGAACTTGCCCCCGGTGGGCTGGGTGTCGATGTGGCTGCCGGTGACGATCGGGGGCAGGGCGTTGTTGCGCCCGGGGCGGCGCATGAAGCCGTTGCCGATCTTGTCGATCACCACCGACATGCCGGCCTCGCGCGCCCATCGCGTCACCAGATCGCGGCCCTGCTTGTCGAGGTCGGTCAGGGTCAGGCGGCACACGCCGCCTTTGGGGGTGGCGCCGATCTGGGCCAGTTCCATCAGCGCGGCCCACAGGCGCTCGCCGTTGATGCGCAGCCCATCTATTTTCGGGTTGGCGGCTTTTTCAGCCAGTGCAACATGCATGGTGATTCTCCGGTTCGAGTGCGCGTGACAGCGCGGTTCAACGCAGTACGGCGCTGGGTTTGTGGTTGTCGGTGCGCTTGTGTGCAGCCTCGAAATTGGCGCCGAACGCCGGACGCTTGATATACCGGCCGGCGCCACTGGTGGCCCGCAGGTCGCCCTGCACGAACACCAGTTTGCCCTGACTCAGGGTGTGGCTGGGTATGCCACGCACCGCCATGCCCTCAAAAATATTGAAGTCACCCTTGCTGTGCTGCGTCTTCGCCGACAGCGTCTTGGTGCCCTGCGGATCCCACACCACCAGGTCGGCATCCGCACCGGCTGCGACGCATCCTTTTTGCGGGTAGATGTTGAACAGCTTGGCTGTATTGGTCGAGGTGATTGCAACGAACTCGCTGGGCGTCAGGCGCCCGGTGTTCACGCCGTGTTCCCAGATCACGGCCAGGCGCTCCTCGATGCCGCCGCAGCCGTTGGGGATCTTGCTGAAGTCGTCCTTGCCACCGGCCTTCTGCTCGGCGCAGAAGGTGCAGTGGTCGGTAGCCGTGGTGTGCAGGTTGCCCGACTGCAGGCCGCGCCACAGGAACTCCTGGTTGCCCTTGGGACGGAACGGCGGGCTCATCACATGGCCGGCGGCATAGGCGAAGTCGGGGTTGCGGTAGACCGAGTCGTCGACCACCAGGTGGCCGGCCAGCACCTCGCCATACACGCGCTGGCCACGGGCGCGGGCGCGAGCCACGGCCTCGGCGGCCTCGATGCAGGACACATGCACCACATAGATCGGCACCCCCAGCACATCGGCGATCGCAATCGCGCGGTTGGCGGCTTCGCCCTCGACTGCGGGCGGGCGCGACATGGGGTGGCCTTCCGGACCGGTGATGCCCATGCGTGCCATCTCGGCCTGCAGCATGAACACCAGCTCGCCATTCTCCGCATGCACGGTCGGCATCGCGCCGAGTTCGAGCGCGCGCTTGAAGCTGTTCACCAGGGTTTCGTCGTCGCACATGATGGCGTTCTTGTAGGCCATGAAATGCTTGAAGCTGTTCACGCCCTCATTGCGCACCAGTGTGCCCATGTCCTCGCGCACCGCATCGCTCCACCAGGTGACAGCCACGTGGAAGCCGTAGTCAGCGGCGGATTTCTCGGCCCAGCCGCGCCAAATCCGGAATGCCTCCATCAGGGACTGCTGCGGATTCGGGATCACGAAGTCGATGATGGAGGTGGTGCCCCCAGCCAGGCCGGCTGCCGTGCCGGTGAAGAAGTCGTCCATCGTGACCGAGCCCATGAAGGGCAGCTGCATGTGCGTGTGCGGATCGATGCCGCCGGGCATCACCAGCTGGCCGCCGGCATCGACGACCTGCGCACCGGCCGGCGCCTGCAGGGACTCACCCACGCTGTGGACCTTGCCATCGACACACAACACGTCGGCGCGAAACTGCCGGTCGGCGTTGACCACCGTCCCGCCGCGAATCAGGATTGCACTCATGAGAATCTCCCTGCTTGTGATAAAAAGAACATGATAGGCCTCAGGCGGAGGTTGTTGCCGCCTGGAAGCCCGGGCTCATCGGGTTGTTGGGGTGCGTGGTCCAGTTGGCGTAGTCGCCCGACACGGTTTTGCCGGTGCGGGTGTCAATCTCGCCGGCTCGCAGGGTGCGCATGCTCAGCGTGTCGGGTACCGGGCAGATCGAGACACACAGGTTGCAGCCCACACACTCCTCGTCCTTGATCTCGAAATGGCGTTTGCCATCCTTCACCGCGCTGATCGCCTGGTGCGAGGTGTCCTCGCAGGCCACATAACAGCGGCCGCACTGGATGCAGTTGTGCTGGTTGATGACGGCCTTCTCCACATGGTTCAGGTTCAGGCTGCTCCAGCCGGTGAGGCTGGGAACGGCTTTGCCGACCATCTGGGCCACGCTGGTGTAGCCGTGTTCGTCCATGAAGTTGGACAGGCCGCTGGACATGTCCTGCACTATTCGGAAGCCATAAACCATGGCGGCGGTGCACACCTGCACCGTGCCACTGCCCAGGGCGATGAACTCGGCCGCGTCGCGCCAGTTGTTGATGCCGCCGATGCCGGAGATGGGCAGGCCGGCGGTCTGCGGGTCGCGCGCGATCTCGGCCACCATGTTGAGCGCGATCGGCTTCACGGCTGTGCCGCAATAACCGCCATGCGAACCCTGTCGGCCCACGCTGGGGACCATGGTCATGGTCTCCAGGTTCACGCCCATCACGGAGTTGATGGTGTTGATAAGCGACACCGCGTCGGCGCCGCCGGCCTTGGCCGCGCGCGCCGGGTAACGGATGTCGGTGATGTTGGGCGTGAGTTTCACGATCACCGGCAACTTCGAGTAGTGTTTGCACCAGCGTGCGACCAGCTCGATGTATTCGGGCACCTGGCCCACCGAAGAGCCCATGCCGCGCTCGCTCATGCCGTGCGGGCAGCCGAAGTTGAGTTCGATGCCGTCGCAGCCGGTGTCCTCCACCCGGGGCAGGATGGCCTTCCAGGATTGTTCCTCGCAGGGCACCATGATCGACACCACCATGGCGCGATCAGGCCAGGCACGCTTGACGCGGCGGATCTCGTCCAGGTTGGTCTGCAGCGGGCGGTCGGTGATGAGTTCGATGTTGTTGAAGCCGATCACGCGCCGGTCGCCTCCCATCAGCGTGGCATAACGCGGGCCGTGCACGTTGACCACCGGCGGGTCTTCCCCCAGCGTCTTCCAGACCACCCCGCCCCAGCCAGCCTCGAAGGCCCGGACCACGTTGTATTCCTTGTCGGTGGGGGGTGCCGAGGCCAGCCAGAACGGATTGGGGCTGTGGATGCCCAGGAATTCGGTATGCAGGTTCGCCATGGTGTCAGGCTCCGGTTGTCGCGCCAAGCGCTGCGTGGATGGACTGTGCCGCGACCTTGCCGTGCTCGACCGCCTCCACCGTCAGGTCGCGCCCACCGACCCGGCAATCCCCTCCGGCCCAGATGCTGGGGTGAGAGGTCCGCCCCGTGGCATCGGTGCGGATGCGGCCACCTTCCAGAGCCACGGATGTGTTCAGGGGCTGGTCGACGAAGCTCTGGCCAATGGCCTTGAGGACCATGTCGGCCGCCAGTACGAAGGTTTCGCCCGTCTCCACCAGCTTGCCGGCGTTGATCCGGGTCACCGCAAAACGCATGCCGCTCACATGGCCGTTGGCGGCCAGCACCTCCTTCGGTGCCGCCCAGTGCCGGATCGTGACACCGTTGCACCGTGCCCAGTCCTGCTCATGGTCGGAGGCCGACATGTCTTGCGGACCGCGGCGGTACACCATCGTCACCTCCTCGGCGCCCAGCTTGCGCGACTGCACGGCCGCGTCGACAGCCGTCATGCCGCCGCCGATCACCACCACCTTGCGCCCGACCGGAATGCTCGCGTAATCGCGCGCCTGGCGCAGTTCGGCGATGAATTCGACCGCATTGCGCAGGCCCTGGGCCGGCGGCTCCCCGATGCCGATGGCATTTACCCCCGCGAGACCCATGCCCAGGAATACGGCATCGAAGTCGTCGGCCAGGGTCTGCAGACTCACGTCGATGCCGACACGCGTGTTGCGTCGCACCTCGATGCCGCCGATGGACAACAACCACGCTACTTCCTTCTGCGCAAAACCGTCGACCGTCTTGTAGGTCGCCAGGCCGTATTCGTTCAGGCCGCCGGGCCTGGCGTTGGCGTCGAACACCACCACCGCATGGCCCTCGCGCGCCAGGCCGTGCGCGCAGGCCAGGCCGGCGGGGCCGGCTCCGACGACGGCGATTTTGCGGCCGGTGGTGGCGGCACGGGTGAACAACGGCGCACCGGGATTGGCCAGGTAGGCGTCAGTGGCAAACCGCTGCAACTGACCGATCTCCACCGGCTTGTCCTCGCTGGTATTGCGCACACAGGCCTGTTCGCACAGAACTTCGGTGGGGCAGACCCGCGCGCACATGCCGCCAAGCGGGTTGGCACTCAGGATGGCGTGCGCCGAGCCCCGGAGGTTGCCGTCAGCGATGCGCTGGATGAAGCTGGGCACGTCGATGCCGGTGGGGCAGGCTGTCTGGCATGGGGCATCGAAGCAGTAGTAGCAGCGATCGGCCTCGATGCGCGCCTGCGCCAGCGTCAATGGCGGATGCGAATCGCAGAAGTTTTGCGCATATTGCGCCGGGCTCAATCGTGCCGGGCGGATGTCGCTGCCAGCGGCGGTGTCGGAAGTGGGTGGGGTCATGGCGATGCTTTCTCGGACATCTGACAGGAAATTTACCAAGTGGTAAATATAAACACTATTGAACCGGAACAGCGTCGTCGATTCAACTGGGGTTTACCCCGAATACAGTCCGTAAGGGAGACGGAAATTGCCAATATCCCACTGTCATGCCGGGCTTGATGAGCCTGCCCCGGACTTCGATCCGGGGGCATCCATGGATTGCCGGTGCTGCAACCCCGGACTCGATCCGGGGCCGCAATGACAGGCGGAGAAAAGTGGTACTTCTGCAATTTCCGTCTCC
>JANOUM010000078.1:0-1843 GCA_031416855.1 Rhodoferax sp.
GGCAAAGATGCGCCACAACAACACCAGATCTTTGCGGGTCGTGGTCTCGTCGAGCGAGATGCACAGGTAGTCGCCCCAGTACACCCGCAGGTTCACGCCGAACTCGCGGGCGCGTGCGGCCAGGGTCTGGGTGGCGCCGTCGGTCTTCAGGCTCAGGGTGTCGAACACATGTACTTCGCGCGGTGTGTACCCCAGCTGCTGCAGGCCGCGCGCCAGGATGGCGGTGAGCGTGGCCACGCGTTGCGCAATGCGTGTCAGGCCCTGCGGCCCGTGGTAGACCGCGTACATGCTGGCCACCACGGCCGGCAGCACCTGCGCGGTGCAGATGTTGGACGTGGCTTTCTCGCGGCGGATGTGCTGCTCGCGCGTCTGCAGCGCCAGGCGGTAGGCCGGGTTGCCGTGCACATCCACACTCACGCCCACCAGGCGGCCGGGCATCGAGCGTTTGTAGTCATCGCGGCAGGCCAGGTAGGCGGCGTGCGGGCCGCCGTTGCACAGCGGCATGCCGAAACGCTGCGTGGTCCCCACCACGATGTCGGCGCCCCATTCGCCGGGGGGCGTGAGCAGCGTCAGCGCCAGCAGGTCGGCGGCCACGATGAAAGCAGACTGTTTCGCATGCGCCTTGTCTGCGTCGGCGCGCAGGTCGTCGATGCGCCCGCTGGTGGTGGGGTACTGGGCCAGCACGGCAAAGTAGTCGCCGGCGAGCATTCTGTTCCATTCAGGCGCGGAGTTGGCCAGCAGCACGGTGATGCCCAGCGGCGCGGCGCGCGTCTGGATCACCTCGATGGTTTGCGGGTGGCAGTCGCCTGCCACCACGAACACGTTGCTCTTGTTCTTGACGCTGCGTTTGGCCAGCGTCATGGCCTCGGCGGCGGCGGTGGCCTCGTCGAGCATCGAGGCGTTGGCGATCGGCATGGCGGTGAGCTCGCACACCATGGTCTGGAAGTTGATCAGCGCCTCCAGCCGGCCCTGCGAAATCTCGGCCTGGTAGGGCGTGTAGGCGGTGTACCAGGCCGGGTTCTCCAGGATGTTGCGCAGGATCACGCCGGGTGTGTGGGTGCCGTAATAACCCTGGCCGATGAAGCTGCGCAACACCTGGTTCTTGGCGGCTATCGCCTTCATCTCGGCGAGCGCCGCCGCTTCGGTGATGGCCGCCGGGATCGCCATGGCCGTGCGGCGCGCAATCGACCGCGGCACGATGCCCTCGATCAGCGCGCGCCGCGACGCGGCACCAACCACGCCCAGCATGTGGGTTTCGTCGGCCTGGCTGATGCCGATGTGGCGCGCGATGAATTCACTCGGGTTTTCGAGCGCGCCCAGGGATCCGTCGGATAAGTTCAACATGCGGGTGTCTCGTGCTGTGGGTGGGAAAAGGGCGTTGCCGCCCGCGGGTTGCAGGTACACCTTCACGCTGCGAGTTGCCGTCGTGAGTGCGTCAGGGCGGCGCAGGGTGTTCAGGCGCTGGCCGTGAAGCTGCCGTAAGCGGCCTCGTCCATCAGGGCGTCAAGCTGCGAGGGGTCGGACAATTTGACCTTGAAGAACCAGCCGGCACCCAGCGGGTCGGAGTTGGCCAGTGACGGGTCGGCGCGCAGCGCCTCGTTGACCTCGGTCACCTCGCCGCTGACCGGCATGTACACATCGGCCGCGGCCTTGACGGATTCGACGACACCGGCGATGTCCCGGGCGGCGAAGGATTTGCCCGCTTCGGGCAGGTCGACGAACACCACGTCGCCCAGCGCGTCCTGCGCGTGGTGGGTGATGCCCACGGTGGCGCTGTCGCCCTGCACGTCGAGCCACTCATGGTCTTCGGTGTACTTGATTGCCATTGGTGTTCTCCTGGAGT
>JANOUM010000079.1:0-1622 GCA_031416855.1 Rhodoferax sp.
GCGGGCGGCCGCACGATCTCCTGCTCCGCGAGCCGGGCACGCAATCGGGCCACGAAATCCTGGCCATCCAGCGCGGCGACATGCGCTGAACCACGCAGCGCGTCACCCACCAGGTGGTATGCCTGCCACCGGACCAGCCCCTCTGCAGTGCCCGCCACAGAGTCGACAACCGATGGCAGTTCGCCGTCCACCAGCGCAGATATCCATTCCCCATTCGCGGCAGATTCTCTAGTCATGGTGCACTTACCTCGTTTGGCATTACCAGCGTTTCCCACTTTGGTTTTCCAGCATGGGGCGAATCCGGGCCGATATGGCCTCGCGCGCCCTGAATATCCTTGAACGGACGGTTCCGATTGGGCAGTTCATGATCGCGGCAATCTCGTCATAACTCATTCCTTCGATCTCGCGCAGCGTGACGGCCTGCCGCAAATCGTCCGGCAAGGCTTCCATTGCGGCATTCACCACGGTGCCAATTTCCTTCGCTGCCAGGACCGACTCCGGTGTTTCGTCGGTTGTTGGTTCATTTCTGAGCTGGGAAGTTTCATCCTCTTCGTCGGAATCGCGCAAACCACCCTGCAGAACGGTAGGCTCGTGCTTGAGGTCCATCAAGGCCTTTTTGGCCGTGTTGACCGCAATCCGGTACAACCAGGTGTAGAACTGGGCATCGCCACGGAATTGGTGTAACGCGCGGTACGCGCGGATGAAGGTCTCCTGCGCGATGTCCTCGACCAGGTCCACATCGCGAACCATGCGCCCGATCAGGCGCTGGATGCGGGACTGGTATTTGATCACCAGCAGTTCAAACGCCCGCTGGTCACCCGCGAGCGTCTTCTCGACCAGCAACAGGTCGCTGGTATTGGGCGCGTTGTCCATCGGCGGGAATTGCGTCGGCCCGGCCATGCTCAACGGGAGGCTGGATCCGCGAGCTGCGCGCCGCCAGGTGCGGGTGCCTGCAATGCGGCGCTCGCCTGACCGCAGAAAAGCGCCCTTCGCAAGGCGCGCCACTGCACCATGTCGACACCGGGCTCGACCCACAACCACCTGACACCGCCAGATGCGCCAGCAAAGCGCACGAGCATCAGGCGCTGAAAGTCGATCGAGACAGCCACCGTGCCGTCGATCGCGCCCTGCCCCTCAGGCAACCATGCCCAACCCTTGCCATCCCAGACCAGCGTGCCGGGAACCGTCGCCCGCCAGTCTCGCGTTGCCACCACAGCGCACGCCAGCACGACGACCCACACCCATACATGCTGCGTGACGTTTTGACCGCCAGTGAGCCACCAAGCGCCGCACGCAATCAGCCCGGCGAGCCAAAGCATCGACAGGACACATGCGTGCACCCGCAAACGAGTGACCTGCCAGTGGACTTTGGGCGCATGGTGCATCTGTTGGACGGAGCGCAACCAGTCAGCAAACTGCCACGAACCCCGTGTTGTCGCTAATGGCGGCGGAACACGAGTGTTCCATTGGTGCCGCCAAACCCGAAGTTGTTCTTGACTGCGACGTCGATTTTCATGTCGCGCGCGATATTCGCGCAATAGTCCAGATCACAGTCCGGATCCTGATTGAAGATATTGGTTGTCGGCGGGCTCTTCTGATGGTGCACTGCCAGCACGGTGAAC
>JANOUM010000080.1:0-3810 GCA_031416855.1 Rhodoferax sp.
GGGCTTGGGTGAAATGAACCCGATACAGTTGTGGGAGACCACGATGGACCCCACGGTGCGCAGGCTGTTGCGGGTGCAGATCGACGACGCGATCGAAGCCGACCGGGTGTTCACGATGTTGATGGGCGACGAGGTGGAGCCACGCCGCGAGTTCATCGAGGCGAATGCCTTGCGGGCCGGCAATATCGACGTGTGAGTGCAGGTCGACTGCTTAGCGCCCACTCGCCGATGCCGCTGATGCCGGTGGCACGATCCCCCTGGCCAACAGGGACGCCTGGCGTGCCTTTTCGAGCGCCTGCCGTACCTTGTCCCCGTCCTTTGACCGCAGGCCTTCGGCCAGGGCATGCGAGGCATCACCGCGCAAGGTGGCGTACTTGCGCAGGAGTTCCAGTGTATGGGCTGACGGGGCTGCAGGCTCCAGGTGCAGCTGCGACAACTCTTCGAATTTTTCCTGGTATCGGGCAGTGATCCGGGTGTCGATCGCGCCGGCCAACTGGTCAAACGAGAGCCGCTCGCGGCGACCGGACTCGAGCAGCGCGTCCCAGCGCTGGCTGAGTACGCGGTCCTCGTACAGGAACTTGCGGATCGCCTCCTGCGCCCGCAGTTCGTCGCCCATCCGGTAGCTGGGTGCCGGAATGTGCGTGACGAGCCCGGCCACGCCTGCCGCAAGCAGCCCTGCTGCAATGGCGCGGCTGGTCACACCCGGGCCGCTGTGGTTTCCGTCCCAGCGGCGGGCCAGCAACTGTGCCAGCACCGCACCGCAGACCAGCCCCCCCACGTGCGCAGCGTTGTCGATCCCCGGTATGACCAGCCCCATAACCAAAGTCATCAGCGTGAAGACGATGGCGGCACCGAACAACCATCGAAACTCATGGCGTTGGACGTGGCGGCGTTCGCGCCACAGGAATACCAGCAGCGCCCCGTACAGACTGAAAACCGCGCCCGATGCTCCGCCAGACACCGCCCTGTCGCCCTGCAGGACGAGCGAAAGCAGATTGCCGAAGACCCCGCTGCCGAGGTAAAGAGCGGCGAAGCGCCAGCGGCCGTAAAGCTGCTCCACCAGGCGACCCACATCCCACAACGCCCACATGTTGAGCGCGAGGTGGACTACGCCGAAATGCAGGAACAGAGCCGAGCCGAGCCGCCACCATTGCCCGTCCTGCGTTGCAGGCCCAAAATTCGCGCCCCAGGTCAATTGAATACCGTTGGAGGTGTGCCACAGGCCGGCACCGAAGCCGAGCATGATGACAAACACCAGCACGTTGACAGCGAGCAGGACCAGGGTGACCGGCGCGCGGCGCGGATTGGCATGCATCAGATCGGCCAGGCTGGGCGGTAGCGCGGCAGACCCGGTGGTCAGGGCAGACGTCGATGGTGTCATGGATACCTGTATTACAGCCCATACCCAGCCATCCGGACGCTGGACGTAGAGTCGAAAATGGCGACAATTTGGCTATGAATACGCACACACCCTCTGTCGTGGCCCCACTTTCCACCCAGGATGCGACCCGCATCGACGATACCCGCATCGGCGCGGTGCGGCCCCTCATCACGCCAGCGTTGCTGCAGGAATGGTTGCCTGTACCGCCAGAGGCGCTGGCCTTGGTAGAGGGCAGCCGCCGAGCGGTCTCCCGTGTGTTGCAGGGTATGGACGACCGGCTCGTGGTAGTGGTGGGCCCGTGTTCGATCCATGACCATGGGCAGGCGATTGCGTATGCGACGCAACTCAAGGCGCAGGCCGATGCCCTGCGGGAGGAGTTGCTGATCGTGATGCGGGTGTATTTCGAAAAGCCGCGCACCACCGTGGGCTGGAAGGGCTACATCAACGACCCGCACCTCGACGGCAGTTTTGCCATCAACGAGGGTCTGGAAATGGCGCGCCGGCTGCTGCTTGATGTGCTGTCGCTGGGCCTGCCGGTCGGAACCGAATTCCTGGACCTGCTCAGCCCGCAGTTCATCTCCGATCTGGTGAGCTGGGGAGCCATTGGTGCGCGGACCACCGAGAGCCAGAGCCACCGCCAACTCGCCTCGGGCCTGAGCTGCCCGGTGGGTTTCAAGAACGGCACCGACGGTGGTGTGAAGGTGGCCACAGACGCGATCCAGGCGGCTTCCGCCGTCCACGCGTTCATGGGTATGACCAAGATGGGGCAGGCGGCTGTATTCGAGACCCGCGGCAATACGGATTGCCATGTCATCCTGCGCGGCGGCAAGGTACCGAACTACAGCGCAGCCGATGTTGCCGCCACTTGCAGCCTTCTCAAGGCGGCCGGCTTGCGCGAGCAGGTAATGGTGGATGTATCCCATGCCAACAGCAGCAAGCAGCACCGGCGCCAGATCGAGGTGGCCGCCGATGTGGCAGCCCAGGTCAGCGCCGGCGAACGGCGCATCATGGGCGTCATGGTCGAAAGCAACCTGGAGGAAGGGCGCCAGGACATCGTTTCCGGCACCCCGCTGCTGCCCGGTGTTTCTGTTACCGACGCCTGCATCAGCATGGCACAGACCATGCCGGTGCTGCAGGGCCTGGCGCAGGCGGTACGCGCCCGGCGGGCCCAGCCTGCGGCGCGTTAGCTCCTGCGGCACCGCATGGTCTTCAAGGAACTCGATGCGGTGGACTGGCAGAACCAGTCGGTGGTCGCGCGCCGCACGGCGGATGAACAGATGCCGTACTACCTGCGGCGTTTTTTTGGCGATAGCGCGCAGGTCGACGTGCTCAATCAGCTATGCGTGAGCACCCGGGGCGTGGTGACATGCATCGACCACCTGCTGCTGCACGCCCATGGCCTGGTAGTGGTTGACAGCCACAGCGTGTCCGGCCACCTGCAGGTGGAGGAGGACGGCCGCTGGATCTGCCTGGACGGCAACCATGTGCGCGCGATTCGTTCCCCGGTGACCCAGGCCTACGAGCAGGCGATGTCGCTGAAGTCCTTTCTGGAGCATAAGGTCAGGCAGAAGGGGTTCTTCGATCGGGTCGAGCTCGACGTGATGGTGGCCGTGCCGGACACCGACGCGATACAGTGGCCTCGCAGCGGAGCGCAGGTGGAAGTGTGCAACGCCGACGAACTGCCGCGGCTGGTGTACGACCGCGTGCACCAGCACCGCACGCTGGGCCTGGGGCCGGGCCTGCTGGTGCCCGCGCAGCGCCGTCGCCTGGCGGAATTCCTGATTCTCAAGCACCGGCCAGGCCTGGTGCGCGGTCCTGGCGGTACGGCTGGCGGGTAACATCCCGCAGTATCCAAGGGGTTGTTGTAAGCCATGGTGTTAAAGGATCTGGACCCGTTTTACGGGCGCACGCAAGAAGAGATCGCCGGGCGCATCGCGCAGGACCGGATGGCCTACCATTTGCGACGCTTCTTCGGCAAGAGCGATGACATCGATGTCATGAACTACCTGCGGGTCGGCTCCGGCACGGCGGTGGCACATGTCGATCACCTGGTGCTGCACCCGTACGGGCTGCTGATCGTCGAGCGTGAAAACCTGGTCGATCGGGTGCAGATCAAGGACGATGGACAGTGGCTGCGTTGGCGCAATGGCGTGGCCGCCGAAATGCGCTCCCCGATCACCCGGGCCTATCTTCGAGCCCTGTCGCTCAAGGCCTTGCTCGACAAGAATGTCAAGCAAAAGGGTTTTTTCGATAATGTCGAGCTCGATATCCTGGTTGCCGTGCCAGACACCAACATCATTCAGTGGCCCACCATGGGGCCGTTGGCCGAGGTGTGCAATGCTCACCAGGTCCACGAAAAGGTGAACCAGCGCGTGCAGCAATGTCGCCGCGTAGCCGTAAGCGCCGGGTTGTTGACACCGTCCGAGCGG
>JANOUM010000081.1:0-14020 GCA_031416855.1 Rhodoferax sp.
ACGGCGGTTCAGCAACTGATCGCGGCGTACCGGAACGTGGGTGCCCGCTGGGCCGACCTCGACCCGCTCAAGCGCACCGAACGCGACAAGATTCCAGAGCTGGAGAGCTCCTTCTACGGTTTCAGCGACGCCGACCAGGAGGCCGTGTTCGATACCAGCAACACCTTCTTCGGCAAGGACCGGATGAGCCTGCGCGATTTGCTCAACGCATTGCGCGAGACCTACTGCAGCACCATCGGCGCCGAATACATGTACATGACGGACCAGACGCAGAAGCGCTGGTGGCAACAAAAGCTCGAGGCGATCCGCAGCAAGCCAAGTTTCGACGGCGACAAGAAACGCCATATCCTCGATCGTCTGACCGCCGCCGAGGGCCTGGAGCGGTTTCTGCACACCAAATATGTCGGTCAGAAGCGCTTCTCGCTCGAGGGCGGCGAGAGTTTCATCGCCGCCATGGACGAGTTGATCCAGCGCGGGGGCAGTGTCGGCCTGCAGGAAATCGTGATCGGTATGGCCCACCGGGGTCGCCTCAACGTGCTGGTCAATTCGCTGGGCAAGTTGCCGGCCGACCTGTTCGCCGAATTCGACCACACGGCGCCGGAAGACCTCCCCAGCGGCGATGTCAAGTACCACCAGGGGTTCAGCTCCGACGTGTCGACGCCCGGCGGCCCGGTGCACCTGACGCTGGCGTTCAACCCGTCGCACCTGGAGATCGTGAACCCGGTGGTCGAGGGCTCGGTGCGCGCCCGCATGGACCGCCGCTCCGACCCCAAGGGCAAGCAGGTGCTGCCGGTGCTGGTGCACGGCGACGCCGCATTTGCCGGGCAAGGTGTTGTCATGGAGACGCTGGCACTGGCGGAAACCCGGGGTTATTCCACTGGCGGTACGGTCCACGTCGTTATCAACAACCAGATCGGCTTCACCACCAGCGACCCGCGCGACAGCCGTTCCACGCTGTATTGCTCCGATGTCGTCAAGATGATCGAGGCTCCGGTGCTGCATGTGAACGGCGACGATCCAGAGGCAGTGGTGCTGGCGACGCAGATGGCGCTGGACTACCGCATGGAGTTCCAGAAGGATGTGGTGGTGGACATCATCTGCTTCCGCAAGCTTGGACACAACGAACAGGACACGCCGGCACTGACCCAGCCGCTGATGTACAAGAAGATCGCGCAGCATCCCGGAACCCGCAAGCTGTATGCCGACAAGCTGGCGGCACAGGGTTTTGGTGCCAATCTGGGGGATGAAATGGTCAAGGCAACCCGTGCCGCGCTGGACGAAGGCCGCAACACCTTCGACCCGGTGCTGACCAACTTCAAGAGCAAGTACGCGGTGGACTGGGTTCCGTACCTCAACAAGAAGTGGACCGACGCCGGCGACACCGCCATTCCGATGGCCGAATGGAAACGCCTGGCCACTCGCTTGACTACCCTGCCGGACACGATTGCACCACACCAGCTTGTCAAGAAGGTCTACGCCGACCGCGCCGCCATGGGTCGTGGAGACATTCCGGTCGACTGGGGCATGGGTGAACACATGGCGTTTGCGTCCCTGGTGGCCAGTGGCTACCCGGTGCGACTCAGTGGCGAGGATTGTGGCCGGGGAACCTTCACCCACCGCCACGCGGTGATCCATGACCAGAACCGCGAGAAGTTCGACGAAGGCACCTACACCCCGCTGCAGAACGTGGCCGACGGCCAGGCCCCGTTTGTCGTGATCGACTCGATCCTGTCCGAAGAAGCCGTGCTGGCCTTCGAGTACGGCTACGCCTCGAATGACCCGAACACACTGGTGATCTGGGAGGCCCAGTTCGGCGACTTCGTCAACGGTGCGCAGGTGGTGATCGACCAGTTCATTGCGTCAGGCGAGGTCAAATGGGGCCGGGTCAATGGCATCACGCTGATGCTGCCGCACGGCTACGAAGGCATGGGGCCGGAGCATAGTTCCGCACGACTGGAGCGATTCATGCAGCTCAGCGCAGACACCAACATGCAGATCGTGCAGCCGACCACGGCCAGCCAGATCTTCCACATCCTGCGCCGCCAGATGGTGCGCAACCTGCGCAAGCCGCTGGTGATCATGACTCCGAAGTCCCTGTTGCGCGCCAAGGATGCAGCCTCACCCTTGTCGGAGTTCACCAAAGGGGGGTTCCAGACCGTGATCCCGGAGAACAAGGAACTAAAGGCCGACAAGGTCAAGCGGATCATCGTCTGCTCGGGCAAGGTGTATTACGACCTGGTGCGCAAGCGCGAGGAACGCGGCAGCGAGGATGTCGCAATCCTTCGCATCGAACAGCTCTACCCGTTCCCGCACAAGGTGTTCTCTGCCGAGATCAAGCGCTATGTGAACGCGGTCGACCTGGTCTGGTGCCAGGATGAACCGCAGAACCAGGGGGCCTGGTTCTTCGTGCAGCACTACATCCACGAGAACATGCTCGAGGGCCAGAAGCTGGGCTACTCCGGCCGCACCGCCTCGGCCTCACCGGCGGTGGGGTATTCGTACCTGCACCAGGAGCAGCAAAAGTCGCTGATCGACGGCGCGTTCGGCAAGCTCAAGGGCTTTGTGCTGTCCAAATGACCCGTTGCCCCGTGCACGCCTGAAACATTGTTGTTGTTGAAAGAATTGATATGGCTATCGTTGAAGTCAAGGTTCCGCAGTTGTCCGAGTCGGTGGCAGAGGCCACACTGTTGCAGTGGAAAAAGAAAGTCGGCGACGCAGTGGCGATCGACGAGATCCTGATCGAGGTGGAAACCGACAAGGTGGTGCTGGAAGTCCCCGCTCCGTCGGCGGGCGTGCTGGTGGAACTGGTGGCGCCGGACGGGGCCACGGTGGCTGCGGAGCAACTGATCGCGCGCATCGATACCGCAGGCAAGGCCGGTGCCGTCGTGGCCGCGCCCGCTGCCGCACCGATGGCGACTGCGGCCGCCGTGGCACCTGGCGGCGCCATGGCTGGAGTGGCGATGCCGGCGGCCGCCAGGCTGATGGCTGACAACCAACTGGCCGCCGGCTCTGTGCCGGGGACCGGTCGCGATGGCCGTGTCACCAAGGGCGACGTGCTGGCATCCGTGGCGGCGGGGGCCAAAGCGCCGCTGGCCGCACCGGTGGTGGCGATCCCGACCGGCGTGCCGACCGCCGCACTGCCCCAGGTCAGCACCCCCAGGGTCAATCTGGGCGACCGCCCGGAGCAGCGCGTACCCATGAGCCGCCTGCGCGCGCGCGTGGCGGAGCGCCTGTTGCAATCACAGGCATCCAATGCAATCCTGACCACATTCAACGAAGTCAACATGGCGCCGGTGATGGAAATGCGCAAGCGCTTCCAGGAGAAGTTCGAAAAGGAGCATGGCGTCAAGATCGGATTCATGAGCTTTTTCGTCAAGGCGGCCGTCCATGCGCTCAAGAAGTATCCGGTGCTCAATGCGTCGGTGGACGGCAATGACATCGTCTACCACGGGTATTTCGACGTCGGCATCGCCGTCGGGTCGCCGCGCGGCCTGGTGGTCCCGATCCTGCGCAATGCGGACCAGATGGGTTTTGCCGACATCGAGAAGAAGATCGCCGAATACGGTGCCAAGGCGCGCGACGGAAAACTTGGCATCGAGGAGATGACCGGTGGTACGTTTTCGATCTCCAATGGCGGGGTGTTCGGCTCGATGCTGTCCACGCCGATCATCAATCCGCCCCAGTCCGCCATCCTGGGCGTGCATGCCACCAAGGACCGCGCTGTGGTGGAGAACGGAGTGGTGGTGGTGCGACCGATCAACTACCTGGCGCTGAGTTACGACCACCGAATCATCGACGGGCGCGAGGCGGTGCTCGGGCTGGTGGCGATGAAGGAAGCGCTGGAAGATCCGGCTCGCCTGCTGTTTGACATCTGAGGGCGCAGCATGAGCCAGCAATTTGACCTGATCGTGATCGGTGCCGGGCCGGGCGGCTACATCGCCGCCATTCGGGCGGCGCAATTGGGCCTGCAAGTGGCCTGTGTGGATGCCTGGAAGAATGCCAAGGGCGGGCCGGCACCCGGTGGTACCTGTACCAATGTGGGCTGTATTCCGTCCAAGGCGCTGCTGCAGTCGTCCGAGCACTACGAAAACGCGGCACACCATTTTGCAGACCACGGTATCGAGATCAAGGGCCTCGGCCTGGACCTGGCCAAGATGGTCGGCCGCAAGGACACCGTGGTGAAGCAGAACAACGACGGCATCCTGTACCTGTTCAAGAAAAACAAGGTCGCATTTTTCCATGGCACCGCGTCGTTTGCCGGTGCGGCGGGGGGGCTCTACCAGATCGATGTCCAGGGCACGGCGGCGCTGTCGCTGTCTGCCCGCCATGTGGTCGTTGCGACTGGCTCCAGTGCGCGTCCCCTGCCTGCGGCTCCGTTCGACGAGACCATGGTGCTCTCCAATGATGGCGCGTTGCGCCTGGGAGAGGTTCCGCGCCGGTTGGGGCTGATCGGCTCGGGCGTGATTGGCCTGGAGATCGGCTCGGTCTGGCGTCGCCTCGGCGCCGAGGTCACGATTCTGGAGGGTCTGCCGGTTTTCCTGGGCGCCGTCGACGAGCAGATCGCGAAGGAAGCGCACAAGGCGTTTACCCGGCAGGGCCTGAAAATCGAACTCGGGGTCAAGGTCGGCGACATCAAGGCCGGCAAGAAGACCGTGACCATCCGGTACACCAGTGCCACGGACGAGGCCAAGGTGCTCGAGGTCGACAGGCTCATCGTCTCGATCGGGCGGGTGCCCAACACTGCGGCCCTCAATGCGCAGGCGGTGGGCCTGCAGGTGGACGAGCGCGGCGCGATCGTGGTGGACGACGACTGCAAGACCAACCTGGCCAACGTCTGGGCGGTGGGTGATGTGGTGCGCGGCCCGATGCTGGCGCACAAGGCCGAGGAGGAGGGTGTCGCCGTGGCCGAGCGTATCGCCGGTCAGCACGGTCACGTGAACTTCAACACCATTCCGTGGGTGATCTACACCAGCCCCGAGATCGCCTGGGTCGGCCAGACCGAACAACAACTCAAGGCGGCCGGCCGGGCGTACAAGGCGGGCAGCTTCCCGTTCCTCGCCAATGGGCGTGCCCGTGCGCTGGGTGACACCACCGGCATGGTGAAGATGCTCGCCGATGCGCTGACCGATGAAATACTCGGTGTTCACATTGTGGGCCCCATGGCCAGCGAACTAATCGCCGAGTGCGTCGTGGCCATGGAGTTCAGGGCCAGCAGTGAGGACATCGCCAGAATCTGCCATGCGCATCCATCCCTGAGCGAGTCCACCAAGGAGGCCGCTCTGGCGGTCGCCGGTCGTGCACTGAATTTCTAGGGCCGGCGCACCGTGTTGTTCCCGACTGTGGGCGGCGCCGCGTGACGACGGTTCTGGAGGCGTACCAGCGCGAGCTCAAGCTGCGGTCCTACGAGCCGGACCCAGGGCAATTGGCGGTAGTGGCGGCGCTGGACCGATGTGCCGCCGACTGGGCCCATTACCGCAACCAGCGCTCCAGCACCCTCAAAAAGCTGATCAACCGACCCGGCATCCCGCGCGGTGTATACCTGTATGGCGGTGTCGGCCGCGGCAAGAGCTTCCTGATGGATTGCTTCTATGGCGCGGTGACGGTGCAGCGCAAGACACGCCTGCATTTCCACGAGTTCATGCGCGAGGTGCACCGCGAACTCACCCTGTTGCAGGGTACCGTCAATCCACTGGATGTGCTGGCCATGCAGATGGCGCGCAAATACCGGCTGATCTGTTTTGACGAGTTCCACGTGGCCGACATCACGGACGCGATGATCCTGCACCGGCTGCTCAGTGCGCTGTTCGACCAGGGGGTGGGTTTTGTCACCACATCGAATTTCAAGCCCGATGACCTGTACCCGAACGGCCTGCATCGCAGCCGGATCCTGCCCGCCATCGCCCTGCTCAATGAGCGGCTGGAAGTGATGCCGATCGGCGAGGGGGCCGATTACCGGCGACGGGTGATGGAGCAGGTGAAGCTGTACCACCAGCCCCCCGGGCCCGAGGCCGATGCCCAGATGCGCGCGGCGTTCGAGCGGCTCGCCGAGTCGCACGACGGCGAACCGGTGCTGCATATCGAAGCGCGCGACATCCGGGCCCGCCGGCGCTCAGGCAGCGTTGTCTGGTTCGACTTCAAGACCCTGTGCGGTGGCCCACGCTCGCAGAACGACTACCTGGAAATCGCGTCCGTCTTCCACACCGTGCTCCTGAGCGACGTGCCGCGCATGCCCTTGCGAATGGCCTCTGAAGCGCGCCGCTTTACCTGGCTGGTGGACGTGTTGTATGACCGGCGCGTGCACCTCATCCTGTCGGCTGAAGTCGAGCCGGAGTTGTTGTACACCGAGGGCCCCCTGGCCCATGAATTCGTACGCACGGTGTCCCGGCTGCACGAAATGCAATCGCGGGAGTACATTGACCAGGCCCGCAGAAACGTGAACACCGATTTGACATGACCGATCTGATACCCGCGCTCGCCTTGTGGCTGGCCGCGACCAGTGCCACGGCACAGGGCGCCGGCGCCATCGAACAAGCCGAGCGCCAGGAGCGCCAGCGGATCAGCCAGACACGCACTGCCGAGCAGGCCCGGTTCACGACCGAGGAGGCCGGTTGCTACCAGTTGTTCGCGGTCAATGACTGCCTGATCGGCGTTCGACGGGCGCGACGCGACCTGCTGGCCGATCTGCGCCGGCAGGAGTTGTCGATCAACGATGCCCAGCGCAGGCGACGCGGCGCCGAGCAACTGCTGCGCTCCGACGAGAAGTCGATTCGCCCGCCTTGAGGGCTGGCGACGGCACGGCGAAACCGCTCAGGCACCCAGCGGCTCGAGCTTGACCACCACCAGCGACAGGTTATCGCCGCCGCCCATCGCCCGCCCGCGCGCCTTGTCAATCAGGTACTCGGTGGCTTCCCGGGCCGACAGCTTGGCCAGGATCTCGCCGAGTTCGGCATCGGTGTAGTAATGCCACACGCCATCGCTGCAAACGAGCAGACAGTCGCCGGAACGCAGCTTGGGGATGAAATGGACGTCTACCGGCGGGTCGTTCTCGGTGCCCAGGCAGGCCATCAGGATGTTCGACTGCGGGTGCGTGTTGGCCTGCTCCTCGGTGATCTCGCCGCGTTTGACCAGCAGTTGCACATAGGAGTGGTCGATGGTCCTGCGCACCAGTTTGCCGGCATGAAAATGGTAGAGCCGCGAGTCGCCGGCATGGGCCCAGTGGCAATCGCCGCCGGCATTGATCAGGAATGCCGCCACGGTGCTATGGGGCTCCTCCTCGGACGAGATCGCGGTCAACCGAATCACGACATGGGCCTCGCGTGCGATCTGCACCAGCAGGCCGGAGGTATCGTCGCTCTCGGGTGCGTACCGCTCGAACAGCTGTCTGGCCGTCATGATGACCTGGTCGGAGGCCTTGCGCCCACCGCTGCGGCCGCCCATGCCGTCGGCAATGATCCCGAGCACGCAGCCATTGACGCGTGGGTGGTTGAGCAGCGCCACCCGGTCTTGCTGGTAGTCACGGTCGCCTTTGTGAATCCCGGTCGACGCCGTGAGTCGGTAGCCTTTGGTCATTATGTGGGATGCTCTCGCAGACCCGCCCTCAAGAAATCAGTTGCAAGCACGTATTATCGAAACAGCTTGCGCCAAACGGCCACTGCTGTCAGCTCAACAATTCTAGACCCATCCCGTGGAACCCAACCTGCATTCTCCCGACCGTCGCCTGATCGAATTGTCCATGGCGCACGCTGACCTGGACGCCTTGATAGACAGTGCTTCCCTGGTGGCGCCGCTGGATGAACTGGAGCTGCGCCGCCTCAAGAAGCGGCGCCTTGCCCTCAAGGATGAAATGATCCGGATCCACCAGCGCCTGACCCCGGACGAGCCGGCCTGACGATGAATCTGCAGGCCCAGGTCCAGGAGGCGTTCTCGGCCGGCAGCGCCTTGTCGCGCGTAATCGAGGAGTTTGCGGCCCGACCGGGACAGACCGACATGGCGCTGGCCATCGCGCGCACGATTGAAACCGGGGGCGTCCTGGTGGTGGAGGCCGGCACCGGTGTCGGCAAGACTTTCTCCTACCTGGTTCCGGCGCTGCTCAGTGGCGCGCGCGTGCTGCTGTCAACCGCCACCAAGACCTTGCAGGACCAGTTGTTTGCGCGCGACCTGCCGCAACTGGTGCAGGCACTGGGCTTGCCGGTGCGCTGCGCATTGCTCAAGGGGCGGGGGAGTTACCTGTGTCTGCACCGCATGGAAGCCGCGCGACAGGATCCGGCGCTGCACGACAGCCGCCTCGCGCGCACCCTGTCCAAAGTGGAGCATTGGGCGCAGGTGACTCGAAGCGGCGACCTGGCGGAACTGCCCGGACTCGATGAACACTCACCCTTGTTGCCGCATATCACTTCCACCCGCGACAACTGCCTGGGCGCCCAGTGCCCGAAGTTCCGCGCCTGCCACGTCAACCTGGCCCGCCGAGAGGCCATGGCGGCGGATATCGTGGTAATCAATCATCATCTGTTCTTTGCCGATCTGGCGGTCCGGGAGTCGGGCATGGCCGAGTTGCTGCCCAGTGTCCAGACCGTGATCTTCGACGAAGCGCACCAACTCAACGAGACCGGACTGCAGTTCCTGGGATGCACCCTGACGACAGGGCAGGTGCTGGACTTCGCCAAGGATGTGCTGGCGACCGGCCTGCTGCTGGCGCGTGGCCTGGCGGATTGGCACAACCTGTCGTCGGACGCCGAACATGCGGCTCGGCAACTGCGACTGGCCGTGGGTCGCATCCCAGCGGCAACCCGCCTTCGCTGGGCTGGCGCTGCACCGGAGCAGATGGATCCGACCGCCTGGGAAGCCGCCATGCAGGAGCTGCTGGCGGCGTGCACAAGGGCAATGTCCGGGTTGGCTTCGGCCAGCGAGATCGGGCCGGATTTCGAACGGCTGCGCGAGCGGGCGCAGACGCTGTGCGAATCAACCAGCTTCTTTCTGTCTCCGTGCGACCCGGCCAGCGTGCGCTGGATCGATGCCGGGGTGCAATTGCGCCTGGTCGAGTCGCCACTGGACATTGCCAAGGCAGTGCAGGAGAAGATGCTCGGGCCGGTGGCAGACGCAGACAACCGCCGATCCTGGATATTCACCTCCGCGACGTTGGGCGACGACCCCGAACTGCGCTGGTTCACCGAGCCCTGTGGCCTGACCGACGCCACCAAACTGCGGGTGGAGAGCCCGTTCGACTACACGCGGCAGGCGGCGGTCTATGTGCCGCGTGACCTGCCGAAACCGGCCGACCCGCAACACGGCGCCCAGGTTGCCGCGCATGTCGCGCGCTGGGCGGCGCAGCTTGGCGGCAGGACGCTGGTTCTGACGACGACCTTGCGCGCGCTGCGCACCATCAGCGAGGCCCTGGCCGCGCGCTTCGCTGACGGTTCAAGCATGCAGGTGCTGGTACAGGGACAGGGATCGAAACGGGAGTTGATGGACCGGCTGCGCAACGCATCGCGCGACGACGGACCCGGCTGCATCCTCGTGGCATCGGCATCGTTCTGGGAGGGCATCGATGTACCCGGTGACGCCTTGCAACTGGTCGTGATCGACAAGTTGCCGTTTCCACCGCCGAACGATCCACTGGTCGAAGCGCGCACCCGGCGGCTCGAAGCCCAAGGACGCAGCCCGTTCAACGACTACTTCATTCCCGAGGCGGCGGTCGCGCTCAAGCAGGGGGCCGGTCGCCTGATTCGCCGCGAATCCGACCGCGGGGTCCTGGTGGTGTGTGACACCCGACTGGCAAGCATGGGTTACGGCCGCCGCCTGATGGCCGCATTGCCACCGATGCGCAGGCTGCAGTCGGATGCCGAGTTGACCGACCTGTTACAGGAACTTACCAGAACTTCCACCACGGATGGTCTACCGACCGGACGCCCTTGGTGATCAATTCGCCGGTCGGATAACTCTGTTCCAGAACGCGCCGGGAGTCGTCGCGCAACTGGTTCATGCCCAGGGCGTCGTACGATTTCATCATGATGAAAAGCGCCTCTTCCAGCGCTGGCACCTCGCGGTAGTCGGTGACCGCATTCTGGGCGCGATTGATCGCTGCCAGGTACGCACCCCGCCTGAAGTAATACCGCGCCACATGGACTTCGTATTCCGCAAGTGCGTTGACAATGTAGGTCATGCGCATACGGGCATCGGGAACATAACGCGAGTTGGGGAAACGCGCGACCAGTTCCTTGAAAGACTCGAAGGACTCCTTGGCCGCCTTCTGGTCGCGCTCGGACAGGTCCTGGCGCGTCAGGAACGAAAACCAGCCGAGGTCATCGTTGAAGTTGATCACCCCCTTGAGGTACAGCGCATAGTCCAGAGCGGGGCTGGCAGGATGCAGCTTCATGAAGCGGTCCAGTGTTGCCTGCGCCTGTGCTGCCTCGGACGACCGGTGCTGGGCATAGGCCTTGTCGAGTTGGGCCTGTTGCGCCAGGAGGGTACCTGCAGCGCGGCCTTCGAGCTTTTCGAGCAACCCCACTGCCTTGTCGTAGGCCCCGGAATTCATCTCGTCCTTGGCCTCGGCGTACAGCTTGTTGGGGCTCCAATTGCTGGTCTTGTCCGTCGTGACGGAGGAGCAACCGGCAAACCACATGGTTGCACCCGCCACAAGCACAACGTGCACCATCGATAATTTTGACCGGAACATGAGGAACACCCTGTTGAAAAAACTCTGCGCGATTATATCGACCGACTCACTCGCGACCGACTCACTCGCGACCGACGCCGACGATGTCGCCGACGCCGGCCCGGATATCGAATGGCGGGTTCTCGTCGCGGCCGCAGCGCAGCACGGTGGGCGCCTCGACAAGGCGCTGGCGGACGGGCTGCCCGAGTTCTCCCGCAGTTACCTGCAGCAGTTGATCGAGGACGGTGCCGTCACTGTCAATGACCAGTTGCAGGTGAAGCCGTCGTTGCGGCTCAGGGCCGGGGACTGCTGCCGCATCGGATTGCGGCCCACGCCGCAGAGCCGGGCCTTCAAGGCCGAGGCGATGAACCTGGACATCGTGTTCGAGGACTCCCACCTGCTGGTGGTCAACAAGCCGGCAGGTTTGGTGGTGCACCCCGCGCCCGGCAACTGGAGTGGCACGTTGCTCAATGGGCTGCTGGCGTATGCCCCCGAATTCGCCGACCTGCCCAGGGCCGGCATCGTGCACCGACTCGACAAGGACACCTCCGGCTTGATGCTGGTGGCCCGGAGCCGCCCGAGCATGGACGCACTGGTGCGCATGATTGCCGAGCGCCTGGTGCAAAGGCAGTACCTTGCCCTGGCGCACAAGAGCTGGGCCGGGCCGTCGGTGCAGGAGATCCAGTCCGTGATCGGGCGCGATCCGTCGAACCGCCTGCGCATGGCGGTGGTCGATCCGGGCCGCCATGCGGGCAAGCCGGCACGCACGACCGTGGAGCGGCTGCACGGAAACGAGCGGACCAGCCTGGTTCGCTGCACACTGCACACCGGACGCACGCACCAGATCCGGGTACACATGGCCGCCCTCGGGCACCCGCTGGTCGGTGACCAGACCTATGGCGGTGCGCCCGGGCTGGTGCTGCACCGGCAGGCGCTGCATGCCTACCACCTGGCCCTGTCCCATCCACTGACCGGCGGCGGGCTCGATTTCACAATCCGCGTGCCCCCGGATATGGCTGCCGAATTGGCAGCGCAGGGCCTGCGCTACAATTTCTGACATCGGGCGTGACCTCGATCCCGTTCCGCTCTCCCTGAATCGCGCGCCGCAGACGTACCCAGCTGCCGACTGCGCTCCTTTCGTTTGATTAAATCCATTGCCCCGCACGATTGCGGTGCCCTTCCTGAATGGCAAGACCATGAATACGGCTCAGGCAAAGCGCGTACTGGAAACTGCACTTATCTGCTCTCCGCAGCCCTTGCCGGTCCGCGAGTTGCGCGAAATGTTCAGCGAGATGCTCGGTGCCGACATGGTCAAGCAGCTGCTGGAGGAACTGCGCCTGGACTGGGCGCAAAAGGGCGTGGAACTGGTTCAGGTGGCATCCGGCTGGCGCTTTCAGAGCCGTCCCGAAATGCGCGAGTACCTGGATCGGCTGCATCCCGAAAAGCCGCCGCGCTACACCCGCGCCACCATGGAGACCCTGGCCATCATCGCCTACCGACAACCTGTGACCCGTGGCGACATGGAAGACATCCGCGGTGTGACCATCAACGCGCAGATCATCAAGCAACTGGAAGATCGGGGCTGGGTGGAAGTGATCGGGCATCGGGAGGCGCCCGGCCGCCCGGCCCTGTTCGCCACCACGCGACAATTCCTTGACGATCTCGGCATCACATCGCTCGACCGGTTGCCGGTGATCGATCCCGCAGCCCAGCCAGAGGACGCCACGGACTCCCTGATCTCACTGCAGGCCCTGTCACCCGTCAGCGACGCAGCAGCACCGTGCGACCTTGCCCCAACCGACCTTCCTGCGCTGGTACTGCAAGAGGCGCCTGAACCGGACCCGGACCCGGATCCGGAACTCACCCAACCCCAACTCCATGGCGGGACCGACACATGAACGATCACAATTTGCCGCCCGAAGAATCCCAGGCCTCGGGCGTTGCGGCGACGCCGGGTGTGGAAACGCAAGCCCCACCAGGCCGCGCGGACGACGTCCTGCCGGACCTGGCGCCACCCGTGGTGGCCGGGTTCGTCGAACCCGTGCCGGCACCACTGACCGCAGGGCCGCCGACGGCACCGGGAAACCGGTTTCTTGACGTGGTGTCCGGCCGTTTCGACACCGAAGAGGAGGCCGCCGAATCAGTGGCTCCCAAGCGGGTGCTGGCGCCGGTTGCCGAGGCCCCCAAACTGCACAAGGTTCTGGCCCAGGCCGGCATGGGCTCGCGGCTCGAGATGGAACAGCTGATCATGGAGGGCCGCATCACGGTCAACAATGAGCCGGCCCATATCGGCCAGCGCATCCAATTCGGTGACCATATCAAGGTCAACGGCAAGCCAATCCGCTTTCGCATCGACCCGCCGCCGCCCCGCGTCATCGCGTACCACAAGCCGGTGGGCGAAGTCGTCACCCATGATGATCCGCAAAACCGGCCCACGGTGTTCCGGCGCCTGCCCAAATTGCAACTTGGCAAATGGCAGTCTGTCGGCCGGCTGGACCTCAATACCGAGGGATTGCTGCTGTTCACGAACTCCGGCGAACTGGCCAACAACCTGATGCATCCACGGTTCGGTCTGGAGCGGGAGTATGCGGTTCGGGTGCTGGGCGCCCTGAGCAACGACGAGAAGCACAAACTCCTGGATGGCGTTCGGCTGGACGATGGCATTGCACAATTCGGCTCGATCGAGGATGGCGGGGGCGAGGGCGCCAATTGCTGGTACCGCGTGACGATATCGGAAGGGCGCAACCGCGAAGTGCGCCGGATGTTCGAGGCGGTTGGCCATGCGGTCAGCCGCCTGATCCGGATCCGCTACGGCGCCATGGTTTTGCCGCGCGGACTCAGGCGTGGTGCCTGGATGGAACTGGATGGGATCGATATTGACCGCCTGCGACTGGCGTCGGGAACCCGCTCTGCTGGAGCTGACGCAGGCGCCCGCGGTGTGTCGCGCCAGGACGCCGAAGGGCGGGACGGGCCCGGCGCAGGCGCTGGCAATCGGCGACGCCAGCGTGGCGGGCGTTCGGACAATCGCCGTCCCTCCGACGGTGCGCGTGGCGCACCCGCCGGCGGGATTCCCTCGCCGGTCGCTGCGACGTCGGCGGGAGTCGGCGGGCCGGGGCGCAACCGCGACCGCGACCGCGACCGTTTCGATCGGGATGATTCCGGCGCGCGCGCCGACAAGCAGGCGGCCGACTCGCAGCCGGATCCGATGAAGACCGCGTTCGGCTACATCGGTGCCGACAGCTTCACGCGCCAGCGACAGGGACAGGGACAGCGCGGCGGGCAGCGCTCCGGCAACAGCGCGCCCGGTGGCGCACGCAGCGCTGGCACAGGCGGCGGCGGCGGACGCAGGGGCGGCCGCGGCCGGTGAAG